>JAISPE010000303.1 GCA_031275145.1 Prevotellaceae bacterium
TTCCCCTTTTTTGACAGAAACTTTAGTTCGACGAAGTCAATTAACAAAATTTGCAAAATTAACAGACTTTGTATGCTGTTCTGTAAATTCTGAAAATTATGTTAATTATGTCAAAAAAATAAAAAGTCCCGCAGGGACGACACTTGGGTGTACGACAAAATTCCTTTTTGACAGAAACTTTAGCTCGACGAAGTCAATTTTCATAATTTTCCCGGGAACCCTAACAGGGTTTCCAACCCTGTTAGGGTTCCCGGGAAAATTCTGTTAATTATGTCAAAAAAAGGAACTATTTTTGCGATTGTAATAAGAAAAAAATTTCAGGGGAAAGTGGTTTTTATCACTTCTTTAGAAAAGAAATGTTATAGTAAGTTTGTTTAACAAAGTATTAATTTCTGTCCAAAGAAAGAGATACGCTAAAAAAATAAGGAAATGGATTTGTTTTTTTGTGTCAGTTTGTGGAAGAGAGCAGCGACTCGTCTGTTCCATATTGCGATGATATTAACGTGTTTATCGGTTTGCACGGTTTTTGACGCCTGCCGGTCGACAAACGAAAAGGCGCATGTCCTGATTGTGACCGGAGGTCATGATTATGACAGGGAAGAATTTAAGCGGTTGCTGGACGCTTTGCCGGTTACGTATGAGCATGTGGAACATCCGCATGCACACGCCATGTTGAAAGCCGGCGTTATTGCAAAATATGATGTCGTGCTGCTTTATGACATGCCCCCGGAAATCCCGGAAGAAGCACAGTCCGATTTTGTCGCCATGCTGGAGCAGGGAAAAGGACTGGTGGTGTTGCATCATGCCCTTGGCAGCTATCCACGCTGGCCGGAATATACGAACATTGCCGGCGGAAAGTATCATTTCAGCCAGTGGGTTAAAGACAGTACGGTCTGCCCGCCGTCGGAATACGCCCACGACATGACGTTTCAGATCAGAGTGGCGGACAAAAACCATCCCGTGACCAAAGGTGTTTCGGATTTCCAGATTATCGACGAGACATACAACAGGATAGAAACGCTGCCTTCCGTACATCCGCTACTCGTTACCGACGAGCCTTCAAGCTGTCCGCTGATAGCCTGGACAAACAGCTACCGTAAGGCGCGGGTAGTGACAATCCTGTCGGGACACGACGAAAAAGCATGGCAAAACCCGTCTTTCCAAAAAATACTGACACAGGCAATTTTATGGACGGCAAAACGATAACTGCACCCTGGAAACCTGTTGGAAACGGCGCAATCCTTATCCACAACCCGGGTTATTCCTTGCGCGGTCTATTTTTGTGAGTTGGATATGCGACCAGCCTGCCGGCAGGCAGACGAAGCAATCTGCGACGGGTCGTCATTGCGGGGAGCGCAGCGACGAAGCAATCCAGAAATCCACGACTTTCTGGATTGCTTTGTCGTTGCGCTCCCCGCAATGACGATGATGCGGAAAACAGTTTTCTGCAAAAAAACTCACAATTCTCACCCGTTTGATGTATAATAACGAAAAAACGGGATTTTTCAATCCCGTTTCCATCACAAATTAGATAATAATAATAACCGTCAATACATCTTGATATTATGCTCTCTGTTTCCAGTCTGTTCCATTTCGGAATAGCTGATTTTTGAGGAGTGTGTTTCAAAATATGAATTGTATAGCTTCCCCTTCAAAACCTTTACCTTGATATTGTTTGCATCGCAGCGGGCATCGTCTTTCATGTCAAGCTCAAGCCTGTCGATTGTGGCGTTGCGTATGGACACACTGCTTTTTTCGAGTTTCAGAGATAACATCTCTAACGACAAATCACTTATGTGTATCGCTTTGCCTTTTTTCGAGACAATAGCCCTGATATCTTCACAAAAGATCTCTACCGTACCGCCTTCGGGAATACTGTTAATGTATAACGTATCATTCCGCACGCTGTACAGATCGGGAAATTCCGTTTCTCCGGCAATAATTGAAAGTTGATTTTTCTTGCCCGAAGTTACAGAAAAAGAATGTCCTGCCGTATCGGCAATAACCGTAAACTTCGGCAAATCCATTTTTGACTTATATAATGACGGGAGCGCTTTTATTTGCTCCTCTTTCTGTCGTCTGAATTTTGCAGAATGACGCATACCGTCAAAATAAAAAACTGCCAGACTTGCAAACATCACGAACAGATACGTGATTACTAAAATATTACTTGTTCTCATAATTCTATTTTTTATCATTTTGAAATTCTATTACACTTAACAAACCGTTTAAATCATTTTTATTGAGTTTCAGCAACTGTACCTTGCCGATAAATTCCGGCAAATCGGTTTCAAAAAATTCCTTTCTTTTTCTCTGCCTTATTTTCTGTTCGGCGTCTTCGGTTACAAAAAAACCTACACCTCTTTTATTTTCAATCACTCCCGCATCGCTCAGGATAGTGTAGGAACGCAAAACCGTATTGCTGTTCACTTCATAATCGGACGCCAAATCTCTTATCGAAGACACTCTTTCGCCCGGTTTCAGCCTTCCTTCGAGGACCTGATTGCATATATTGTCTGCTATTTGCATAAATATGCTTTTATTCAGTTTAAAATCAGCGCTCATACCTGTTTTTCCTTAAGCCTGAAATATCCTGCCGACAGGAAAAATATCCAGGAAATGTATCCGATACCGTAAAAATACAGCTGAACATTATACAGACCTTCACAAACCTCATATCCTCCTGGCTCTATAGCCTTGTACCAGGATATTTCATCCGGCGAAAAATTCCAGTATATCAGAGCATACAGGAAGAAAGCAAGTATAAATCCGGCTACCAGCAGTACTCCGGTAAAGAGCGTTTTGACAGCTGCATATTTCCGGAAAAACAGTCGCGCCGCAAACAGAAAAGACATTAGCGAAAATATCGCGAAAAATGCAGCTACCAAATCCCGCGTTTTTTCAGTTTGACGAAACATTTCGCTGTAACTGAACTCTTCAATCCTTGCGGCTCTGGAAATCGAATGTCTTACCAGCCAGGCGTCAATCCAGAATATTACAGCGAATAAAGCTGTGGTCAACACTACCCGTATAAAAAACTGCGACAGGAATTTTTCCAGTACAGATGCAGGTAGAAGCATATAGTTCGCCGTTTTTATATTGTTGTTGAAATCGGGAAAAGCGTTCCCGATAATTATACCCAGAACAAGTCCCAACAATACCATAAATGCTGCATAATCAACCAGACGAAAGGAATGCGAGCTAAGTAGCGCCCACCACATTATCAGGTACAGAATTATGCCGATACTTACGGTATAAAGAATATAACTCCTGGAACAGATTAATAAATCATTGTACACAAGGTGACAAAACCTTTTCGGACTGAATATTTTATTTGTTGCCATTTTAATTGATATTTAAAGATTTGTTTATAATTGCATTGAACAGCAGTTCCAGATCGATTGCCGATTCGCTGTCGGTTGCCGGAACGATAACACGATAACCCACAGGGCTTTTTTCGTGATACAGAATGTTTTCAAACGCATTGAGATTCGAAACAGTCTGGAAACTGTACGTTTGACCGATGTCTTCCATACGTTTGTGAAAAACGATAGCTCCCTGTTCGACAACCACTATTTCATCCAGAACAGTATCAATATCTTTCACCTGATGAGTAGATATCAGGATCAACTGTTCTTCGGACATTGAGCCGACGAGTATTTTCCGGAACAGACTTTTCGAGGGAATGTCCAGTCCGTTGGTAGGCTCGTCCAGCATCAGGATTTTACAGTTACTTGCCAGAGCAAAGGCAATAAGAAACTTTTTGCGCTGCCCGTGCGACAGTCTGTGCAGATATTCGCTCTTTTGCAGTTCAAATTCATCGAAAATTCGATTCAGCTTGCCTTCATCAAAACGGGGATAAAAAATTTTGTACGCTTTTACAAAATAATTTATTGTAACAGACGGAAGTACAAATTCTTCCGGGACCATGTAGATGTCGGCCAAATAATCCGGGTCTTTGTCGAACGGGATATAACCGTTAACCGTCAGTTTTCCGGTTTTTGGCTTCAACAGTCCGGCAAAAATTTTCAGCAAGGTTGATTTTCCCGCTCCGTTTTTACCCAACAATCCGACTATTCCATTATTCACCTCAATGGACAAGTCGGTGAACAGGCCTGTCTTTCGCCTGTAATTAAATGAAATACTTTTAGATACAATCATTGTTATAATGTTTTAGTGCAATAGTGTACTATACTATTACGACACAAAGGAACGGCAAATATTCCAAACTGCAAAATTTTTTTGCAGTTTTTTTATACAGTATTTGCCCTAAAACCTGCAATACTCAAATTTATAATAATTTATACATGAAAAAAA
>JAISPE010000424.1 GCA_031275145.1 Prevotellaceae bacterium
ACGGATTACGCGCAAGCCCGTAATTCGTAATTCAAATATACTTTATTTCTTTAAACAGGAATGAGTGCAGTTTACCGTTTTTATCTTTAAGTATCAGTTCACCGGAATCGGCTACGTCACATATTTTGGCGGTCAGCGTATTTCCGTCTTTTGTCATGTACGGAAAATATCCTTTTCGTCTGTACAGTTTTTCCATATATCCACTGCCGGCGACGTCTCCGGACGATTCGTACAGGGCTGAAAAGTTAGCCAGTACGGATGATAATATTTCGTTGAGATCGTAGCTGTTTTTTCCTGTTTCCAGCGCCATCGATGCAGGGAGGATGTCCATTGACGGGAATAAAGTCTGATTGACGTTCAGTCCCAATCCGATAACGGAGAAGACGAGGTTATTGCCGCAAAAAGAATGTTCGATCAGAATGCCGGCGATTTTCCGTGTTCCGACATAAATATCATTAGGCCATTTTATTGAAGCATCGATATTATAATGATTCAAAGATTTTACGACTGCCAGCGAGAAAACTTTCGACAAAAAGAAAAGTTTATCTGTCGCCATATCGACCGGACGCAAAATGAGCGACATGGTCAGATTCATGCCGGGAGCGCTTTCCCAGCGGTTATCTCTCTGTCCTCTGCCTGCCGTCTGTTCCCTGCATACGACAACAGCCCCCTCCGCCATTCCGGCAGAAGCAAGACGCACGGCTTCGTTGTTGGACGAAGGAAGTGTTTCGTAATATATTGTATTGAATAACAAACTACTTCGCTGCGACTGTTTCTATTTCAACCAGCGCTCCCAGCGGCAAATTTGCCACCTCGAAAGCCGCTCTTGCAGGCAGACTTTCGTTATAGAAGGTTGAATATACCTCGTTTACCGCTGCAAAATCGCTGATGTTTTTCAGCAGTACGGTCGATTTAACAACATCTTTGAACGAATATCCGGCAGCATCCAGAATCTGTCCGGTATTTTTCAACGCCTGTTTCGTCTGTTCTCTAACATCCGTATCACTGACAAACTTACCCGTTGCAGGATCAAGGGGAATCTGTCCCGAAATATAGAGAGTGTTGTTCACCTCTATCGCCTGACTGTATGCCCCGACAGCTGCGGGCGCTTTGTCGGTGTTGATAATCCGTTTCATACGAATGATTTAATATTCATCTTCATTAAAAAAGAAGTCCTCCTTGCTTGGATAGTCCGGCCAAATATCTTCGATATTCTCGTAAATTTCGCCGTCTTCCTCAAGTTCCTGAAGATTTTCTATCACTTCGAGAGGCGATCCCGAACGAATTGCATAATCAATCAATTCATCTTTAGTTGCCGGCCATGGGGCATCTTCTAATTTAGAAGCTAATTCAAGTGTCCAGTACATAATCTAATACCTTATTTTATAGAAATTTAACCTTGTTTTTCTGCTCTGTTTCATTTTGCGAAAATAAAAAAAATATATTATACAAACGAAAAAAATGAATTATTTTGTTTTCGGTATCCAGAGATCCGCATTTTCAGCCTCTTTATTCAGTCTGCGTGCAAATGTAAAAAGGAAATCGGACAACCTGTTAATATAGGCTTCCACAAGCTCGGGAACCGGATATCCTTCTTTTGTCAGTGAAACGATAATCCTTTCCGCACGCCGGCAAATGCTCCGGGAAAGATGAGCGAACGATTCGGGGACATTTCCTCCGGGAATAACAAAACGGTCAAGTTTGGGCAGTGTTTCGGTTATCCTGTCGATTTCGTTTTCGAGCAATGCAAGGTCTTCAGCGGAAATTTCGGGTAATTTTTTCACCGTATCTCCTTCTGCCGCAAGTATTGCCGCAATATTCATGAGATTGTTTTGAATGTCGAGAATAAATTTTTTGTAATAACTGTCCGTTTCGCATGCTCTTACAATACCGATGGCGGATATGAGTTCGTCAACCGTACCGTATGCTTCGACGCGGGTATGATTTTTCGGCACTCTTTTCCCGCCGATTAACGAGGTCTCTCCTCTGTCTCCTTTCTTTGTATATATCTTCATTTTATATATAATTTGGGACTTTAACAAATAATTCGTGATTTTAGTTCACTGTCTTAATTCGGGGGTACGACAAAATTCCTTTTTGACAGAATTCCTTTTTGACGAAATTCCTTTTTGACAGAATTCCTTTTTTGACAGAATCCTTTTTTTTGACAGAATTAACAGAATTTTCATAATTTACAAATACCAAAAGGGAAATTTCGTCGTACACCATCTTAATCTTTACTTTTATATCCATTATTATTCTGTCTCATTTTGTTTGTCCGGTTATGACAAGCCTGTGTTTTCCGGAGCCGGCTTCCACCGTTACGAAGTCGCCGTTTACCGTTCCTTTTTGCGGGATTCCGTCTGCCGTCAGGCTGTATTTTTTTGACGGTTTGGGCAACATGATTTCTGCTGTTGTGTTAGCCGGAATGTCCACATCCAAAACAAAATGACCGGCATTACGGTTATCGAACGAGACATGAATATCTCCACGAATGGAAGGAGTTTTGACTTCGGCATGTTTCAATGTCGCCGGTTGCGGTTTGATGCGGAACTTTTTGAAGCCGGGCTCTATCGGCTCGATTCCCATCAGTTTGCGGACAATATGGTTGCCTGCCGCCGCTCCCCAGATATGATTCCAGTCCTGATTGGGTTTGAACCTGTCGTCCCATGCTTCCATTGCGATGGTTGAGCCCTGGCGTATCATGTTGTACCAGCTGCGTTCGTCTGTGGACGACAGCAGTTTCAGACCGTAACCGGCGTCGCCGGCGTCGTAAACGGCGTCTACCAGAGCCTGCGCTCCGTACACGCTGCATGCAAGTCCGCGCGAACGGATAAAATCGAGCGTCTTTTGCCTGTATTTCTCGGGCGTTATGCCGAATGCTAAAGGATACATGCTGGCATGAAGCGAAACGTGATCAGTGTCTGTTCCGTCACGGTAGATGCCCCGTTCGGTATCAAACAGCAGTTTGTTCATTTGATTTTTCACTCTTTGAGCATCTCCGGCAAACTGCGACTGTTCCTGTGTTTTCCCCAAAACCCCGGCAATAGCGCTCATCAGCCGTAATGACTGATAATGATATGCATTGACAACAGTATTGTAATCGGTAAAGACATATCCGTCTCTCTCGCCGGTGGGCCAGTCAACAATATCTCCAAGGCTGCCTCTGAAATGAATGCTCTTAAGAAAATCACCTGTCATTTTGCCGGTTTTGGTACTGATCAGCCCGTTGCTTTCTGTGAGTCCGGACAGTGTTTTTGCTTTCAGATCGTCATAAAATTTTTGCAGGGATACGGGATTGCCGGTGTACATGTAATCCGCCCATGCCAGAAGCACCGCCTGCAAATTCCATTCGGTAGGCCATGTCGGGTTATGTACAAGGTATTCGTAACTGAAACGGGAAAACTCGTATCGCCTGTCCACAACATAACGGCTCAGTTGCCCGATGACAACATCGCCCTCGTATGGGATACGTTCGCGGTCGCCGTCCACGAAAATACCGGGAAATGAAGTCGCTTTGACCGAATATTTACACATTTCCCATACACGGTTCAACACCGTATCGGACGAACGGAACATTGACGCCGTCCCGTCGAACGGATAATAAACGGTTTGACGGACAATATTATGCCCGGCGGAATGCAACAGCGGAGTATGGCAGTTTTCGAGTTCGCAATATCGGAACGGCAAAACTTCGCCCGTATAATCCGGCATCAGGATTGCAGCTGTGCCGGCGGTGGCATTACGTTTGTCGGGTTTGATTTTCAGAGAATACGTGTGCGTACCTTTCATTAACGGAAGACGGTATTCGGCATAGCGAACCGTTCCTCCGGGCTTGCGGTTGACCTGTCCGTTTTTGATACTTTCGCCAAGATGGATGACGAGGGTATCCGTTTCTTTACCGGAAAAAAGCGTGAGTTTCAGCCGTCCGAACGAGGCGTTCCCGAAATCGACCATGAAACGGTTTTCGGCTAAAGGAGTGATTGTAGATGGATATTCGTCAACGATCTGCAAGGGATAGCGAGCCGTCACGCCGTCGAATTTGCCGGCTGTAGCGAAACATTTCACTTGCGAATATGGACTTTCGTCGCCGTAGTTATCCCAGACTTTTACTTTCCAGTAATAAACTGTGGACGGCTGCAAAGGTTTGCCGGAATATGGCACAGCTACGGAATTGTCGCTTTCCGTACGGTCGCTGTCCCACAGGTCGGCTTCGTTTTTATCCAGCAGTTTCGGCGACGAAGCAAGCATTATGCGGTAAGCTGTCTGCAAAGTATTCGGACGGCTGCTGTTTACTGCCCATCCCAGATATGGTTTCCCGTTGCGGATTTCCGTCAACTGATACCGTTCAACAGCCGTTCCGAGTTCCGTAAGGGAAATATTGGACGGATAACCGTCGAGGAAAACGCGGTCGGTATGTTCCAGCATGTCGGTCGTGAGATGCGAGGGCGCCTGCAACGGATATGTATTTGTCTGATGTATGTCTGCCGTTTTCGACGGAAACTGTTCCGGACGGATTTGCGCTGTTTCCCGCTCATTCGTCAGCCAGGGAATGATTGAATCGACTACTGTGCGATGCCCTTTTTCATTCGGATGATTGACTTGACTCATATACGTTTCAATATCGTCTCCGTTTCTTTTCTTTTCCTGAAACGCTGCATAACTGTCCACAAGACCGGTGTGATATTTTGCCGCCAGCTCGCGTATCTGACGTGCATGTTTTTCCAGTGACGACTGTCCGTCAAGAACATCGACAGTCATGTCGGGAGTCGGCGTCATGAGAATGACTTTGACATTGGCATCCAGCGCTTCTTTAATCATTGTTTCCCATGCCGTTCCGGCGCGCTCCAGACCGATACTCCGGTCATTTAAGGCATAATCGATGAAAAGTACGTCCGGACGGTGCGTCAATACTTCCTGTCGAAAACGAACTGCGCCCTGTTCGGCGTTTTCTCCTCCGATAGCCGTACTGATGGCATTGACTACGGCGTAGGGATATGCCTCTTTCACCGCCTGCAACACTAATTGCGGATAGGCGTTAAGAGTACAGACATTCGGCGTTTTGAAATATCCCGAAGGTACACTGTGACCGTGAAATACTAAATTAACTGTTCTGTTTTCAGGCCACTGTTTAGTCAGTTCGACTTTTATATCATTCAAATACGTTGCTCTTTCCGCAATCTGAGCATGAAGCGGTAAGCAGAGAAAACTGAAGAAAATCCATATTAAATTACGCATACTGTCTATTTTTGTAAAAATTTTTCGCAAAAGTACACTTTTTTTAATTACAAATTACGAAATTGTATTGCTTTGTCGCTACGTTTACAGTGACGCTTTTCGTAATATCCTTACAGCAAAGTTTTTCCCCGCCTGTTAGTCATTGCGGATATCCGTTTCGTACCGAAACCGAAAAACGTGTGATGACGCTTATCGAAGAATGTGGCGATGCTTTTAACTGCGACGTAGCGAAGACGCTACGCAGAGCAAAAGGCACGAAGACGTTATTATTATAGCATGACCCGTGTTATTATTATAATATGACCATCGTTATTATTATAACGTGACCCGTGTTATTATTATAACGTTAATCAGGTCATTTTAAACTAATCCGGCGAGACAACGCATATTGAAATACAGTTTTAAACCGGCAACCCTGAAAAAAATCCTCAAAATACCATATATGTCTTTTGCCTGTGTTGCAATCCATGATTTTGAGTTTTTAGAAGTTTCCATAGAAATTACCCGGATTAATCTGTTTATATAAAAATTTATTATTAATTTTGTCCGATTTATATGGCAACATGAGACATTGCGTTTACATATCGGTTTTATTGTTTTGCTGCGGGAGTGTTACAGCTCAGCACACCACGCAGGGCAGGGATTTTTGGGTATCATTTGGAAACAATGTTGGGGAAACGTATATTTCTCTTACTTTTCAGGTGCGGATTGTGACAACAAAGACGGCTAAGGTCACACTTACTTTCACCGAGTTAGGGACATCTTCGACAGTGACTTTGGATGCCGGCAGCGTTTATACCCGCGATTTGTCCAATATCGAAAAGCAGGCCGTTTATTCGAGTTCAAACGGTAAGACCGCTAAATCGCTGCACATAGAATCCGATGAAGACATTTCTGTTTACGCTATAAATTTGACAGAACGTTCGACAGATGCGACTGCCGTCCTGCCCATACAGTCGCTGGGAAATTCGTATTATCACATCTCATACAATCCCCTGC
>JAISPE010000097.1 GCA_031275145.1 Prevotellaceae bacterium
CATTCAAAATTTATCCGGTTTATGTAAGAAAATTATGTTACCTTTGCGCCGGAATAAATTCAGTTATATGAAACATTTAATATTAAAAACAAGCATATTGGGTCTGGTCTTCATGTCAGTTTTATTCTCCTGTGACAATAAGGATAAAATTACCCTGCAATACAGTTTAAAACAGGGTGAAACATTCAGCCATGACATTGTAATGAATGTGGACATGGTTCAGAAAATCGCAAATAAGGATGTAAAAAATAATCTTGTGGTGAATATGAAAAGGACTTTTGAAGTTAAGGAAAACCATAAAGACAGCTGTACTCTGGAAGGCAAATACAGGGAATGGAAAATCGAAGGGAGCATGCCGCTTCTTAGCGCCGACAGGATTTCCTTTGATTCCAATACTGCTGAAAATATTGCTACACCGGCAAATTTGAGTCCTGCGCTTAAAGCCGTTATTGGCAAACCGTTTGAAATTGTCCTCACTAAAACCGGCAAAGTCAGGTCGGTGAAAGGCATGGACAAATTAACGGAAGCGTCAATGAACGCTTTCGACGACAGCGTACCCGTAAATACGCGGAAACAGATGCTGGAACAGTTCGGCGTGCAATTCTCGGACGAAGCCTTTAAGACGGATATCGAAAGCAACACATATTTCCCCGACAAACCCGTCGGTACGGGTGACAGCTGGGATGTCAGTACGGTAACGACCGCCTCGAATTTTATAATAAATTCCGACTTGAAATCAACACTTAAAAGCATTGAGGACAACACCGTTACCCTTTATATCGAGGGAACAGTTTCGACGCCCGAAGGATACGAACAGGATGTTAACGGCGTAAAAACCAAAGTCACGCTGAAAGGTACGCAAAAGGGAACGCTGAAAATCAGTAAGGATACCGGATGGATAATTTCTTCGGATATGATGGTGAATTTCAACGGGTCGATAGAGCTGCTCGGGGTAAAAGCGTATATTTACTGCGCTATAAAAATGACGCTTACAGACAAATAAGTCAAATTAATATTAATATTCAAAAAGATGAAACATTTTAAATTAAAAATCAGTGCATTGATATTGGCATTGATGCTCTTTTCCCCTGCATTTTCACAAATTACTTTAAAGTATAATTTTAAGAAAGGGGACATATTCAGGCAGAATATGGTGACAAGTATGGAATTGACCCAGGAACTCATGGGTCAGGAGATGAAAATCGGTCTAACCCTCAGCATGAAAATGACTTTCGAGGTAAAGGATGTCAGCAGCGACACCTATACCATGGAAGTGAAGTACAAAGAGATGAAGGTGAATACCGCAATGACGGGCGCTTCTATTTCATTCGACTCGAATACTCCCGAAGATATTGCTACGCAGCAGGATCTGGGTCCCATGCTGAAAGCGATGATCGACAAACCTGTCGAAGTTGTCATAACCAAAACAGGCAAAGTCGAGTCGATGAAGGGGGGCGACAAACTTCTCGAAGCAATGCTCAACTCAATGGACGAAAATATCCCCGAGCTGATGAAACAGCAGTTAACTTCGCAATTCGGTTCACAGTTTTCGGAAGAACAGCTTAGATCGTTTTTCGCGCAAAATTCGGGCTATTTCCCCGGCAGGCCTGTAAATGTCGGCGATACATGGAATCAGAAAATATCGATGCCGGTGTCGAATTTTGCAATGGATATCGACATGAAAATGACGCTTAAAAGTATTGACGGCAATACGGTTACTCTCGATTCGGAAGGAACTTTTTCGACGCCCGAAGGATATGAGGCGGATATGAACGGCATGAAAGTCAAAGCCTCGCTGAAAGGCGTTCAAAAAGGACCTGTCAAAATAGACAAAAATACAGGCTGGACAGTTTCTGCGGAAATGGTACAGAGTTTTAGCGGCAAAGTCGAGGCTGGCGGTATGACAATGCCGCTGTCGGCAACTTCAACAGTGTCCATATCGAATGATTAGCGTCTCATTTTGAAACGACAGCAGTCGGAAGGCTGTAACAGTATAATGAAATAATGGCAGAACGTGTTATCGCTTTTCCCCGAAAAAGGGAAGGGAGGAAAGTCCGGACAGGACAGGGCGCTGCGCTGCTGAAAGGCAGATGTTTGTAAAAGTATGGAAATGTAACAGAAAATAACCGCCCGATTGTTCGGGTAAGGGTGAAAAGGTGAGGTAAGAGCTTACCGCGTTTTGTGGCGACACAGACGGACAGTACAACCGGCAGCCTGCAAGACCGTGTAGACCGGCGCTAAGGGTTGCCCGCCCGATGCCGGAGGGTAGGTCGCAGTTTCTGTGTAAAAACAGAAGAAAGATAAATGATAACGCTTCCGAAAGGAATACAGAATCCGGCTTACAGTTCTGCCATTTGCAAAATAATCAACGCGCTGCCTCAAAAACAGCGCGTTTTTTTCAAAATAAATATGGAGAAAACGAATAAAATAAACAGAACAATTCTGGGTGTCGATCCGGGAACCGCGCTTACGGGTTATGCCATTGTGCGCTCGGAAGGCTCAAAACTCGAACTGCTGATAATGGGCGTCATAGAACTAAACAAGTATAAAGACCATTACGAAAAATTAAACAGGATATACGAGCGGGTCGATTCGATAATCAGAGAGTACAAACCCGAAGAACTTGCGATAGAAGCGCCTTTCTTCGGGAAAAATGTACAGTCGATGCTGAAGCTGGGACGGGCACAGGGAGTTGCTATGGCTGCGGCTCTGTCGAACGGATTGCCGATATTCGAATATGCTCCCAAAAAAATAAAAATAGCGATAACAGGCTCGGGCAGCGCATCGAAAGAACAGGTCGCCAATTCCCTGAAACTGGAACTCCGGATAAAAGACATGCCCAAATATATGGACGCAACCGACGCTCTTGGCGCAGCCGTCTGTCATTTTCATCAGACAAAATTCATTAACCAAACCGCAAAAACGGGAGGCAGCGACTGGAAAAGTTTTATTAAAAACAATCCGGGAAGAGTAAAAGAATAACGTGCCTTTTTTGACGGAATTTGCAATCCGGAAAGTTGTGTATTTCCGAACTGCTTCGGGCTGCGCCCTTACAATGACGCTTTTTTGTAAATAATACATTAATAGGCGATTTTAGTTAACTTACAATGACGCTTTTTGTAATCTTATTTTGCATGCGGATGGAAGTTCTGCTGCATACGGATGGAAATTCTGCTGCGTCTTGATGGAAATTTTGCCGCGCACGTGAGAAAATTTTGCTGCACACGTAAGAAAATTTTGCTGCGCACGTGAGAAAATTTTGCCGCAAGTCGCTGATGTCGCTGACCTGTTTTTTTGAATGGTTTCGGTCTATTATCTCAGTTTGTCGAGCTCTTCATCTCAGTTTGTCGAGCTCTTCATCTTGATTTGTCGAGCTCTTCATCTCAAGTTGTCGAGATGCGGCACAACGACGGATCGAGATGCAGCACAACGACAGATTGAGATACGGCACTACGATTGTTCGAGATGTAGCATGACGATGAAACAATCTGCTACATGTCGTCATATTCTTCCGGTAAGCGTCATTACGCCTTTTCAGTTTCGGCACGAATATTCGCAATGACGATGGAAACGGGATTGTTTCAAAGAATTATCGAATAAAATCATTATCCACAGGCCTGTTTCCATAGAAACCCGTATCGGGTTTTATTCCGGTAATATTTTCGACCATCCTTTTGAGTGTAGTTATATCTCCGGACGAAAAAAATTCTGTCTGCTGTTTATTTCCGGCGGGCGTCGTCAACCTCTCATTTTCAAGGACAAATTTTGT
>JAISPE010000150.1 GCA_031275145.1 Prevotellaceae bacterium
AAAATTTATGCTTCGGAGCAGATACGGCGCGCTGAAAAATACATCGGCATCCGCGAGGAAAATGAAGGATACAGGAAACGAATCGTCGAAATAGCTGTAGAATACCAGATAGATTCGAAATATACGGCGTTCATTGCAATAAACGAACGTGATGAAAAAATAACCGATATCCCCGAATTACAGGACACGGTTCTGGAGTCGCCCGCAGGATGGGATATGATGAATATGAGGCTTCCCCGTGTGAATTACGGAAGCTCTCTTTTTGCGTGTAAAAAGTATTCTTTCATGTCTGACGATTTTGATATGAAGCCTTCCGTTGATATTGACGCACTGTTTGAGAACACAGTAAAATGCGAGGAATTAATCAACCAAAATGACAGCTATCAGGCGCTTCTGGATGAAATTGCCGACGAATTGCGTCCCCATTTTTTATCTCCTTCAAGGAAATACAGAAAACTTTTCCGAAAAATGGAGAAAAAAACGCCAAAGGTTTATGCCCTGATAAAAGCCGTATTTGACGGGGAAAAACAACAGGCGGAAAAGGCTGGCGTTAAGATTCTCCGTTCATTGTTTAAGTTTATAGGGATGAAAAATAAATAAGATATAACGGTTAAAAAAACTCATTTACACCTAATTTTTAAAACAAAACAACTTCAGTAGCAGGGAAATATGATATAAACCACCAGACCTCATTACCCCATTAAATCAACGGCATCCGGTTCGGTTTAATGAGGTAATGAGATTGGTTTGTGTGTGTTACATCATGGCTACTGAGGTTGTTCTGTTATTTTGAATTAGGTGGAAATGAGGTTTTCTGTCTACGTTTGAACACTCTGCCCTACGGGATTTTTGATTGCGGAATTTGAACGGAATTATTTTTAATTAATCTCAAATTTTTGACACCCCACCCTTCGGGATTTCTGATTGCGGAATTTGAACGAAAAATATTTTTAATGACCTCACATTTTTTACACCCCACCCGAGGGGATTATTCATATTTAACATCTTCGGTGTTAGAGAAAGAACCTGCTTTGTCGCATTCAGGCGTTTATTACTCCCGAGCCAATTAATTCTCCGTCGAAATACCATGCGGCAAACTGTCCGGGAGTGATTCCTCTTTGCAGTTTGTCGAATATAATGTACAGACCTTCGGGCTGCATCGCGAGTTTTGCTTTTTGCAGAGGCTGGCGGTATCTGATTCTGACTTCGTAATCGACAGATTCACCTTCGGAGAGGGCAAGGTCTTTCCGTATCCAGTGTATTTCGGCGGGATTGATGAACAGCGCTTTGCGGAACAGACCCGGATGACTCCGTCCTTCTCCGACATACAGGGTATTTGTCTCAATATCCGAGCCTATCACAAACAGCGGCTCTACGTGTCCGCCGATATTTATTCCCCGTCGCTGTCCTGTTGTAAAAAAGTGAGCGCCATCGTGGACACCGATTTTTTTCCCGTCATTTGGAGAATATTTAAAAGGCGCTGAAAGGTTTTTGTAATTATCGCCGGAAACGGCTTCCCCGTATTTTTCGTAGAAGGCCGGCATAATCTCTACCGTATCGCCTTTACGGGCGGCCAGTTTCTGTTGCAGAAAGACGGGTAAATCAACCTTTCCGACAAAACATATTCCCTGCGAATCTTTTCTGTCGGCGTTGGGAAGATTCTGTTCCGCAGCGATACGGCGCACATCCGGTTTCAGCAGATGGCCGACGGGGAATATCGCTTTCGACAGCTGTTCCTGCGAAAGCTGGCACAGAAAATAACTCTGGTCTTTGTTGGGGTCTTTTCCCGCAAGCAGTCTGAACGTTTTTCTGCCGCCGGATTCAAACGAAGCTATCCGGCAGTAATGTCCCGTTGCAACCATGTCAGCGCCGAGCCCGTTTGCCTTTTTAATAAAGACGTCAAACTTTATTTCGCGATTGCATAAAACATCGGGATTGGGTGTCCGTCCCTTTTCATACTCTGCGAACATGTAATCGACAACACGTTTGCTGTAGTCTTCGCTTAGATCGACAAACTCAAAAGGGATATCCAGTTTGCGGGCGACCATTTTTGCTATGTCCAGATCGTCTTCCCATGAACAGTTGCCGTGAAGCGTTCCTGTGGTGTCGTGCCAGTTTTGCATAAACATTCCGACAATGTCATGACCGGCCTGTTTCAGCAAATATGCCGCAACGGCAGAATCTACTCCACCCGACAGTCCTACTGCGATTTTCATCACTCGATCAGCTTGTCGTAATCGGTTTCCAGCGGTTTATTATTATACAAATCGTAAAGAGTTAACTGCCTGATAGTATAATAATAAGTCCAGTAATTGCGCAGAGCGGTCACACTGCGCAGACGGGCGTTATCCCTGTCATTCTGGGCATTGTTCATTTCCGTAATGTCGATTTTGTCAGTCAGGTAACGCTGCATGGAAACGGTGTATCTTTTCTGTGCTATCGTATCGGCCTTGGTAGTAATCCGGTACTGTTCCGCCTGCATGTTATACTGGTTGACCTGCAAAATCACATCCTGTTCAAAATCTGTTATAGCCTGCTGTACCTGTACTTTAGTCAGTTCTTCGTTTGACTGCGCCATTTTGACGCGCCCCTTTCCCTTACCCCAGTCGAGTATGGGAATCCTCAGTCCCAGCTGTACCCGTTCCATATCCCCGGGTTTTTTATATGCGTCCAGTATTTTACCCGAATTTTGCCTTGTGCCGGAACGCTGGTCAAGTCCGAACTGCATGTAGAGGTCGGCGCTAAATCCCCGCGATGCTTTTGCCGACGCCACATTTCGCTGAGCTTCTATCAGCTGGCGTTCGTAAGCAAGCAAGTCGGGACTGTTCTGTTTTGCAAGTTCCATGATTTTATCTTCGTTGAGATTGATGTTGGGAGCTTCGTCGGGAATTATAATCGAAATATCCACCGATTCGTTGAAGCCAAGGAAAGAACGCAGCCTGTTTTTTGACGATGCAAGATTCAGTACGGCGTCGTTCAGTGTTGCGCAGGCGTTCATGTAATTCAGTTCCGACTGTAACATGTCGTTTTCGCCGATTGTCCCGATATTATACCGGCCTTTTGCAATTTTGTAAAGGGAGTCGGTATTTACTTTGTTAAATTCGGCGATTGCGACTCTCTGCTGAGCTTCCGCCAGATTGAAAAAATAACGTATGGCGGTGATGGATACGGTTTCGACCGACCTTAAATACCGTTTTTTCGCTTCTTCGTATCTCAGCGGCTCTATCTTTTTGTCCCATTTAAAACTGTTAAGCCCGAACAGTGACTGGCTGTAAGTCACACTCAGCGGGGAACTTAAATACTGGATATATCCGTCGTCTCCGAATATGTCCGTTCGGCTCAGGTTTGAGCCAACCGTGAACTGACCGCCCGTAAAAGGCACGTTCTGTTCGACATTAAGCGCTCCCGACAGTCTGTTTGAGTAGTCCTGCAAATACAGGTAGGTTCCGTTCTCCTGCTGTACGGCAGTCATGGCGCGGGAAAAGTTAGGCGCTGTGGCGGACAGTACAAGACTCGGCAAAAATCCCGCCCTGTATGAACGGTACTGCCAGTAACTCGCCCTGAAAGAATGTTTTGCCTGAATGCCTTCCGGCGACTGTTCTTTTGCAAGTTCAATCACTTCGTCAATTGTAAACTCCAGATTATTCTGGGCAGTAACTGTGCCGGCAAACAGGCTTGCCGCAATAATAAATGTGTGAAGCTGTCTCATTATATACATATTTAAACATTATTCTCTTAAATCAACTGTTTCAACATCCGGATGCTTCGACGCGTCAAATACAAATTCCCCGTCGTCGGGAATATCTGCATCGGGAGTATAGTTTTTTATTTTTATCGTATAGTGTACCCCGTCTTTTCCGGCGTACTTGATGCTGTAGGGCTTGTGTCTGCCGTCGTCTATTCTGACTCTTATATAAGAATACGGCATTTTTATATTTCGGGGATAAAAATCAATTTCAAGAAGATTGAACCCGTCTTCGACTACCTCGCCTTTCAGTTTCTGTTTAAATTCCCTACGGTCTCCCAGAATAAACCCGAGCGGATTTGTTACAATATCGGAGGTCGAATCCGGCAGGGAAATCATGACTTCGTTATCTTCCTTGAGATACTGCCACTGGGTTGCTCCGTCGCAGTATATGTCAGTGTCTTTTGTCGAAAGTCTGTACTTGTTGCCTTTCATCAGTATTTTGCCGTCCTGCATTTCGGAAGTGTTAAGATGACGGTCCTCGATTGTCATTGTATACTCAAAATAAAGACATTTGTATGACCTGACCGTTTCGGATAATTTATCTAAAACTTCTTTTACGTCTTTTTGAGAATTTGCAAAGAAAGGAAGCAAAATCAATGATATAACAACTATTCTTCTCATCCGTATGTTTATATTTTTATAATTCCGATTTTAGAATAATATTAAAATACCGCGCAAAGATAATGGAAAATATAATATTAAAAAAACAAAATATAAAACAGACTGTGATTGACGGATATCGACAGTGAAATAACGAATCGTATTTTCCCGTACTCGTGCAGTGCCCGTTCGATATAACAAACAGAGAAAAACATCAGGCAATAAAGTTTTTTTCCGTTCGAAGAAAAAGGCTATTCTGAATCCACTACCTGTTTATCCTCAAAGATACGATTAATGAATAATCCGATAAACATTGCTACGAAAGTAAAGACGAGTAGAAATCCGGGAGAGATATATACATTGCTCTCTCCAAAATCAGGAGGAATGGAATATTCATATTCTCTTTCAGTTATTGCTTCCGTACCGATTAACGCCGTAGCAAATATCCCTATTACATAGGAATAATAAAATGCAACAAATATTAATTGCAATGTTCGACATCTTTTTTGACAACACTTGAGATAAGGAGATCTTCTATCTATCCCGTCATATACAAAAACGGCTGTCAATAGAAATAGAATTACGATGATACCAATATTTTTCCATAACAAGCAATTTTTAGGAGTAAAAACTATTGCATAGAATTGTGGAAAAACGTTGGAAGCAAAAGAGATCATTAACCAGCTTCCGATAATAGCGCCTAATAAACGAGGCAAAAATAAATGGATTCCTTTTGAATATTTTACTTTGCGTCGACAATAAACTGTTACCAACAATAATAACAGTAATATTATACCTGAAACAGTTTTACAAAAGTTTATCTCTTTAGAATAATGTATGGCAAATACAAAAAAAATATCCCAAGCCAGGAATATCATTACTGGTAAAACATTCAATAAATCATATTTTTCCAATTGCCATTTGGAAGCATATTTTGCTGACTTTTTTATTCTGGTTTTGATTTTACTATCATTTATGCTGTTTTTATTTTTCTCAAAATAACTAATGACATTTTCGGATTTGTTTTTCTTCGGACTTTGCAGGTCTGTCATTTCTTTTTCCGGTATTTCAAACCACCCTTCAGATTTGTCCGTAAATGCTTCACCGGCTTTTGGCGAAGTAATGCTTTTGATCCACTGTTCCTCTGCCGGCAAAAAATATTCTTTTAAAAAGAACAGTTTCCTGTCTTCTTTCCTGTTGTCTTCTTTCCTATTGTCTTCCTTATATTTATAACAACTTGTCCAGGTTTCATTCGCAGGTAATGAACGATATTCTTCAAAGATTTTTTCGTCTGAATATTCTTTCGTTATCTTCTTGTTGTCTTCTTTATATTTATAACAACTTGTCCAGGTTTCGTTCGCTGGCAGTGAACGATATTCTTTAAATTCAAAGATTTTTTCGTCTGTATATTCTTTCGCTATTTCTCTGTAATAATAGTACATTGCTTTATTTGCCAACGCATTAAAAAAGAAGTTTTCTTTCAGTTTAACGGAAATATGTTCATAATAAGGACTGTTTTGAAATACACTGGTATGTTCGAGGTCGAATAGAAAATCAAGAATAAGTTTGCGGATAAA
>JAISPE010000161.1 GCA_031275145.1 Prevotellaceae bacterium
CCAGCAAGGATAAACCTAATCCGATTTCAAAAAACAATGTCTTCTTATTCTGAAGATCTGCTTTTGGTGTCTTTTTTAATTCCATAATTTTAAAAACTTTAATTGTTACTACTATGTTACGGTACCGAACATTGCAGTCTAATACAAAAATCGTGCCACAGTAGTATCAAATGCAACCTATTTTTGAGGATAATCGGCTAAATAAATAATACTGAGAGCCTGGCATCTGCGAAGCTCCTGTTTAACATCGGTAACTATACCCATTCTTGTATCCCTGTCAATTTTGAATGCAACAGCAAGCTGAGCTCTGTCCGCTTCGGATAACTGTTCGCGCTTGGCTGCGACAAAATCCCGGATATCGTCCACAGAACTGAACTTGTCATTGAGTTGCATACGGGTATCCGTTCCATACTTGGACTGCAAAGCATCTAAAGGAGCGCCCACATTGATGTAACAGGTAAGATCCTTACGTTCTAACTTTGCAATTTCAGTTGCTTCGGGAAGTTTTATTTTGACATTAATCTCTTCCTCTCTCATGGTAGTTGTTACCATAAAGAAGAACAGGAGCATGAACACGATGTCCGACATGGAGCTTGATGAATAGGTTCCTGCATTTCTTTTCTTTTTCCTTGTTAATTTCATATATAAACCTCCTTTTACTTCTTTTTGCCTTTATCTCTCGGCTCTGCTTCCGATATATTGAGCGGATAAACTCCTCTGACGGCTTTCTGCTGATCTTCCGTAAGTTTGGCATAATCAGACTGGAAACGCGATCTTGAAAAATCATCCCGAAGTTCGGCATAAGCCTTCATGATCTCGTTCTGTACCGCCATATACATCTTGTAGCTTGTACCCCTGTCGGTTTGTAATGAAACGACTCCCTTACTGACACTGATTCCTCCGATAAGTTCAATATTTTTAACTTCTTTTTCGGGTTTATCCGCATCGTTATTTGGATTCAGGATAAATGACTTTACCTCGTCTTTCAATAATGTAACCTCCCATGGTTTGCTATTTACCAACAAGTTATCCAAACTGTTTACATGTATTTGCAGAATGTTGCGCTTGTTGATTTCAGGCGGTTTTTCCTGCTCGTCTTCAATCAATGGAGGCAAACGGCGGGGCATGCCCAGATTTTGGTCCATTGTTGTTGTCAAAAGAAAAAACGTCAAGAGCAAAAAAGCAATATCGGCCATTGAGCTGGCATTTAATTCCGGTGTTGATCTTTTTGCCATTGTTTACTTTTATTATCTCATTTTAAAAATATTAACAATACTTGCACCTACGGTGACAAGTATTGTTGCAAATAGCATAATGTAAACGGAAATAAGATTTATATCCGCAAACTTTATTGTACCCTCGCTGACGGGTGCGTGACCCGGCGTAAAAGGTAACTGGTCGCCCACTGCAAAAAGATAGGAAACACCGATTACCAGAGCAAAAGCGAGTAGACCAACCGCAATTCCTATAGCCGATTTGGGATTCTCAATCACTTGAGGTACGGGTAGAAATACGGTAAGCACTGCGGCAATCCCGATCAATACATACGACCATATCAGGATGGGATCAATTGCAGCCATCATTTCGGCTTTTTGGGATCTTATATCCAGACTTCCGCATCTGATAAATACCCACAGACACATACCAACGGAAATCACAGCTAAGACCCAGAGCAAAATGTTGACAAATTTATTTGCTTTCCACATAGTCTTACTTTGATTTCGTATTGTGTTTCATCAAAATGTCAACAAAAGAGATGGAGGCATCTTCCATGGAATTGACTATGCCATCGATTTTGGAGACAATGTAGTTGTAGAAAACTTGCAGAATGATGGCTACGATAAGACCGGTAACGGTCGTGATCAAAGCCACTTTCATACCTCCCGCCACAACTGTGGGAGACATTGTACCTGCTTTCTGGATGTCGTCGAAAGCCTGCACCATACCGATAACCGTTCCGAGGAATCCTAAGGATGGCGCGAGTGCGATAAACAAACCTATCCACGGGAGATTGGTCTCCAGTTGTCCCATCTGAACCGAACCGTAGGAAACGATCGATTTCTCAACCATATCCAGACCTTCTTCGTTGCGGTCCAGTCCCTGATAGAAAATACTTGCTACGGGACCTCTTGTGTTACGGCATACTTCTTTAGCCGCCTCTATTCCTCCGTCTTCCAGGGCTGATTCCAGAGAAGTAAGGAGTTTCTTAATGTTGGTTGTAGCCAGATTGAGGTAGATAATACGTTCAATACAAAAGGCTAAACCCAAAACGAGACACAAGATGATGGGCGTCATAAATGGAGGTCCACCGTCGATAAACTGGATTTTCAATTGTTGATGGAGAGGAACCTCCTGTCCTGCTTCTGCCGGACCACCCTGTGCCATTGCATATCCTGCATAAGTGAGGAATGCTGTAAACGCTGCTGAAAACTTCAAAATTCTTTTCATGGCCTGCTTTGTTTTTTAATAATATTTAAAGATTGTTACTAATTTAATTTTAATTTCTATTTCTATTTTCATTCTTTTATAATTCATTTTTACTATATATCTATATCTCTGCGGAGAAAAAGGGATTCGAACCCTTGATACCCTTTTGGAGTATACGCACTTTCCAGGCGCGCGCCTTCGACCACTCGGCCATTTCTCCTCGATTGCTCCATCCCGATTTTACCCGTTTTGGACAGCAAAACAGAGGTGCTAAGCTAAACATTATTTTTCATCTGCAAAAAAAAAAATAAACATTTTTATTTAACATGATTTTTATCAACCCATTACAGGTGGAATAATTTTTTCAATTTTTCTATATATCCACGAAATATTTATGAAACTGACCCCAAAAATGAAGAATAATACGAAGCCGACAGTCCATATATCGACAGGCGTATTTTCTATGTTCAAAACTTGAAGACGGGACAGATAAATTTCACGTACGGTGATAAAACATGCGAAAGCAATCAGCCCGACGGAAGCGTTGATGGCCGCAACAAGTATGCTGTACGGCTTCGCCAGCTCTTTGCGCGAATAGCCCAGAAGTATCAGATTACCCAGCGTTTTTCTGTTCTTGTAGATTAGCAGATTGATGCTGAGAAACATTAATCCCATTGCCGGCAGAAGGACAAGCAGTCCGACTATGGATATTGCTGTGATTATAATTTTCAGGAAATAGGAGAGTTTGCCCTGTTCGCCCTTATTTTCTTTGATGTCGTAGTCTTTTGTGGCGAAAAATTCCGCTATTTGGGGGTCGGCGGGGTTTTTTACTTCGACAATCAGTTTTGATTTGCGGGGCGGCTCTGTCCCGCCGAAGTTTTTGTTTGCCCAGTCCATAAATTCCTGAGGTACCAGGATGGTGTTCAGATAGTCCGAAAAACCGGCGATGCGACCTGTAAAAGTATCTTTTTCCCCTTTTCCGCTTATGACAACTTTGAATTTTACGGTTTTAACTATGCTTTCGGATATCTGGGGCAATCCCCGGCTTCCTGCAAAACCGAAATTGTACAGAGCCAGATAGTCCCGCGGAATGATTATCGGGATGAATTTTTCTTCCGCGTTCCATTTCCAGTCCCCGTTCACTCCGTCTAAAATGTTGTCGGGTACGGATTCAAAAAACATTTCGGTTGAGAACGAATTGCTGGAAGTTTCGATATATGCATATACACTGTAACGGCATGGGGTAAAATGATATAAGGATTTGACGAACGGCTGTGTTTCTATCTCCTGTACTTCGCTGTCGGAGAAAATGGTAGTTTTGGAATTGATGGCCGAAAACACTGAAACTTTTTTCGTTACAACCATGTATTCGCTTTTGAACAGTCCGTCGGTGTCCGAAGAGAAAAGCGGTCTTATATCCATCGAAAAACCGAATGCGGTGAATATAAGCGCCATCCCTGCCAATGCAGTGAATGAATATCCCAATAATTGGGGTACACTGAGATTCTGCCGTAAAAGTTTTTTTAACATACCTTTATATATATAGAAAATTATTGTTCGTGATTCACATTTCCCAGACTGTTCCGTCTTTTGTATCTTTGACTGTTATTCCCAGACTGTTCAGTTCGTCGCGGATTTTATCCGATGTGGCAAAATCTTTGTTTGCTTTTGCTTTCTGTCTGAGATCGAGGACAAACTGTATGAGATAGCCGGTTAATTCGGAATTTGTTTTCTCTTCTTTTTTCAGTCCCAGAATATCGAACAGCGCTATGGAATACAGTTTTTTCAGCGCTTCGATATCTTCTTTTTTCAGAGTTTCCTTTCCTTCGTTTACCGAATTTATTATGCGTACGCCGTCGAAGAGTACGGAAATGGCTACCGGACTGTTGAGGTCGTCGTTAAGGGCTGCGAAACAGTCTTTTTCAATGGAGCTGATGTCAACGCTTGATACATTCGAGGGTTTGAGTGTATTCAGGGTATCGACAGCTTTCAGAAGCCGGCTTAAACCTTTTTCGGCAGCCTGTAGCGCTGTGTTCGAAAAGTCCAGAGCGCTCCTGTAATGAGCTTGAAGAATGAAAAACCGTATTGACATCGGCGTATATGCCCGTTCCAGCAACGGATGATTGCCTTTGAGAAACTCTTCGAGCATGATGGAATTGCCTAAGGATTTTCCCATTTTCTGTCCGTTTATGGTAATCATATTGTTGTGCATCCAGTACTGGCATGGAGGAGCGCTGTTCGCGATTTGCGACTGGGCTATCTCCGATTCGTGATGCGGGAAAAGCAGATCCATTCCTCCGCCATGAATATCGAACTTTTCGCCGAGATATTTTCGCCCCATAGCCGAACATTCGAGATGCCATCCCGGGAAACCTTCGCTCCACGGTGATTTCCAGCGCATGATGTGTTCGGGCTGCGCTTTTTTCCAGAGGGCAAAATCGATGCTGTTGCGCTTTTCGTCCTGAGCTTCGAGATTATCCCGCGTCGACGAGAGGAGATCTTCGATTACCCGTCCCGAGAGCTGTCCGTAACGATACTGGCTGTTGTATTTTACAAGGTCGAAATATACCGATCCGTTGACTGTGTATGCGTATCCGGCGTCGAGAATCTGCTGTACCATTTCGATTTGCTCCATGATATGTCCCGAAGCGTTAGGCTCAATGCTCGGACGGCTTACGTTCAGCAAATCCATCATGTCATGGTAACGGTCGGTATAATACTTCGCTACTTCCATCGGCTCAAGCTGTTCTAACCGGGCTTTTTTCAGCAGCTTGTCATCGCCGCTGTCGGAATCGTCTTCGAGATGCCCTACGTCCGTAATGTTGCGGACATATCGAACTTTGTATCCCGAAAATTTAAGGTATCGAAATAATAAATCGAACGTAATCGCCGAACGGGCATGCCCTAAATGCGGGTCGCCGTACACCGTCGGCCCGCATACATATAAACCTACATGCGGCGCATGTACAGGTACAAACCGCTCTTTTTCCCTTGAAAAACTGTTATGTAAATATAAATCTCCAATCATAATCAACTTAAAAATACGGAACAAAGGTAGATATTAATTACGAATCACGAATAATACGATAATATAACTGAAGTTTTCCCGTATGTCGGGAGAATACAGCGACGGGTCGTCATGCTGTTCGGCGTCATTTGATGTTAATCGATGCTGTTCGAGAGCGGGGCGTCAGTGTATTGAGCGCGGCGACGAAGCTTTTAGTAGAAGAGAGTCATTGCAGAGGCAATTACCAGCAATATAAAAAGAGAGTTTGCGATAATATTTTTATTGATTATAACGAATAACATTCTCAGGTATATCGTTGTAGAGATAA
>JAISPE010000178.1 GCA_031275145.1 Prevotellaceae bacterium
TACCCGGATTTCGTCTGCAATTAGGGATGGAATTTATTTTTTTGCATAAAACACAAAAAAACGGCAGTTGATTTACAATTTATTATAAATTTGTTACAAAAGCGGGAACCGTTAAATGCTTACTGATAATCAGGGTACAAGCATTTCGACGGATGTTATATGTAACGGACAGTCAGTTAAATGAACGGTTAATTGTCTGTTTAAAATAAAAGCAATACATTTGCATTGGGAAAATTTTCCCATAAAAAGTTAGTTTGAATTAAATTATTATAGATGTATTCAGCTGAAAATATTAAAGAGTTAGTAGAAAAATCTTTGAAAGGCATACAGTATCCGGACGGACCGTCGGAGTTATATGCCCCTGTTACGTACAGTCTGTCAATCGGAGGCAAGCGAATCAGACCCATACTGGCGCTGTTATCGTGCAACCTTTTCACCGACAGGATAACAGATAAATGTATTCTGCCTGCGACCGGTCTGGAGATATTCCATTGTTTTACTCTGGTACACGACGATATTATGGACAAGGCGGATATGAGACGCAATCAGCCTTCTATCCATAAAAAATGGAATATCAACACAGCTATCCTTTCGGGAGATGCGATGTGTATGGAAGCCTATAAATTACTGTGTTATGCCGAGACGTCTAAAATATCGGACATACTGCACGCTTTCAATAAAGCGGCTTTAAATGTCTGTGAAGGACAGCAGTACGACATGAATTACGAAAATAAAACTACGATAATCGAAGAGGATTATCTAAGAATGATAGAGCTTAAAACGGCGGCGCTTATTTCGGTATCGACGAAGATAGGCGCGATTATGGGCGATGCGTCTTCGTCGGATATCGACAGGCTTGCAAAAATCGGGCTTAATCTGGGACTTGCGTTTCAGATTCAGGACGATATCATGGATTCGTATTCCGATTCCAAGAAAATCGGAAAGGATACGGGACTGGATATTGCCAACAACAAAAAAACGTACCTGCTGACTTCCGCCATACGTCTGGCAAAAGGCGAGCAGAAAAAACAGCTGCTTTCGCTGTTAAACGGAAAGGATATCTCTTTCGAGCATAAGTACGCCGAAATCAAGGAAATATACGACAGCCTTAAAGTGCGGTATTTAGCCGAAACCAAGGTAAAAGAATATTTCTCTACAGTCGAAGACGAACTGAAAGCGGTTGACGTTAAGCCGGAAAGAAAATATTTCTTCAAGGAATTTATAGACAGTTTATTCGGGCGGCAGAAATGAATATAACCCTGTTTTCACAATTCTGTACGGATATTTTCAACAAAGCCGTAGAACATTATCACAAAACGGACAGTATCGATGCCGTGATGGACAATCCTTACCCGGAACAGTCCGTCGAACATCTTCTGTTTCTGAAAAACAGTATCGACACCGTTCAGTGGCATCTGGAAGATATTATACGCAGGCCGGATATCGATCCCGTTGAAGCCTTGCAGATTAAAAGACGGATAGACAGGTCGAATCAGGACAGGACAGACCTTGTCGAACTGATTGACAGTTATTTTCTCGACGAATTTAAGGACACGGTCAGGCTGCCCGACGCAAAAATCAACACCGAAAGTCCGGCATGGGCTATCGACAGACTGTCGATACTTGCGCTGAAAATATATCACATGCGTATCGAAACACTTAGAACGGAGGCTGCAACGGAACATATCGACCTGTGCAGGCAAAAACTGAAAACTCTGGAAGAACAGCAGGCCGATCTTTCGACGGCTATCGACCAGCTGCTGGAAGACATCGCTTCCGGTAAAAAATACATGAAAACATACAAACAGATGAAAATGTACAACGATCCGAAATTAAATCCCGAACTTTATAATAAAAAATAATTATGGCAAAAGAAAAAGAAGAAAAAAACGCAGACGGCAAGAGCGAAAAAATGAAAGCATTACAAGCTGCACTCGACAAAATCGAGAAAGACTTCGGTAAAGGCACAATCATGAAAATGGGCGACAAAGTCGTGGAAGACATTCCTGTGATTTCTTCCGGCTCTATCGGTATTGACAACGCCCTGGGTGTCGGCGGATACCCGAGAGGCAGAGTGATTGAGATTTACGGTCCCGAATCGTCGGGAAAAACGACCCTTGCGATACATGCAATCGCCGAAGCCCAGAAAGCGGGAGGAATTGCCGCAATTATCGACGCCGAACACGCTTTCGACAGAACGTATGCAATAAAACTGGGAGTGGATGTCAATACTTTACTGATTTCGCAACCCGACAACGGCGAACAGGCTCTCGAAATCGCCGACCAGTTAATCCGTTCCGGGGCCGTTGATATTGTAGTGATTGACTCTGTCGCCGCTCTTACCCCGAAAACTGAAATCGAAGGCGATATGGGCGATAAAAACATGGGACTGCAGGCCCGTCTGATGTCGCAGGCTTTGCGTAAACTCACCGGAACGATAAACAAGACGAATACCTGCTGCATATTTATCAACCAGTTACGCGATAAAATCGGCGTTATGTTCGGCAGCCCCGAAACAACGACGGGAGGCAATGCCCTGAAATTCTATGCATCGGTACGTATTGACGTGCGTAAAATATCTTCGCTGAAAGAGGGCGAAGATCACTGGGGATCGCGTACAAGAGTGAAAGTCGTTAAAAACAAGATGTCGCCGCCGTTCAAAAAGGCTGAATTTGATATAGTTTTCGGCGAAGGAATCTCGAAAATCGGCGAAATCATCGATCTGGGTACAGACCTCAATATCATCAAAAAAAGCGGCTCGTGGTTCAGTTACGGAGAGACAAGGCTTGCGCAGGGAAGAGATTCGGTGAAAAAATTACTGCTTGACAATCCGGAACTCTGCGAAGAACTTGAGACAAAAATACGGGAAAAAATCAAGGAAGTAGACGATCTTGTATAATACGAATTTATAATGGATTACGCATTACAAATACAAAAATTGCTGCTCAGGAAGGAAAAACTTTCGTCTCCCCTCGACAGGATAACGCTACTGAAACAGGCAATAAATCTGGCAGATGCGCATAACGATATCGAATGGGGATTCGACCTGCGTCTGGACCTGATAAGAGACGAAAAGGATACTTCGCACTGCGACGAAAGTCTGCCCGCATTTACATGGATACTTGATGCTTACGACAAAAATCCGGAAATGTTCGACGAAGAGGATTTTCTCTGGGAATACAAGTGGATGCTTGGCTCGGTAAGACGCAACAGCTCAATATCGCTCGAACAGATTGAATCGATTGCCGAAGATTTCAAAACACGCCTGCTGCGAAACGGTTACAGTCTGCGGCCGTATTACACGGCAAAGGCTCATCTGGCTTTTTTCCTTAACAGTCCGGCCGATGCGAAGAAATATATCGACCTTAGAAATCAGGAAGTCAGAGACGAAATGTCAAACTGCCGTGCCTGCGAACTTGACGACGATGTCGAACTCGAAATGCGTCTGGGAAATCTCGAAAAAGCCATTACTGTGGGAAACAGTATGCTTACGAAGAAGGTTACCTGTACGCACATGCCTTTTTCCTGCTACTGCACTTGCGTGAAATATTTCATGAAAGCCGGCGACACGGAAAAAGCTCTTGAATATTTCCGGAAAGCGGAAGCCGATCTGGCACAACTTTCCGATACTTCGCAAATATCCGAAATAGGAATAATGATCCGGTTTTTAACGGATTATGACAGGGAAAAAGCATGGACATTTTTCGAGCAGCATGCGCACTGGAACGTGGACAGCGAAGATTTTCTGGATTTTCTCTTCTCCATCAACGTTTTGCCCTTGTTGAAAGGCGAAGGAAGCAGGGTTTTGAACGTAAATCCATCCCTCGAATGGTACAGGGAAGATAATACGTATGATTTAAAGGAAGTTTACAATTATTATTATAAAAAAGCAAAGGATTTGGCAGAAAGGTTCGACAAACGTAACGGAAGCGGTTATTTTGGCGAACAGTTTGCCGAAGCCGTATAAAAAACAGGAGGTTAGTTAATGAAAAAAACAGTGTTTACAATTGTATTGTGTTGTTTGTTTTTTCCGTCGCGGTCGCAGTTCGACAATAAACTGTCGGATTTGGGGCTTAAAGGAAAAGTGAGTTCGGTTGTCGAACGGGAGTACCGGCTTACCAACTACGACTATAACACGAAAGAGGAAGAACGTAAGGCGAGCTTTACATTCAATACCGACGGTCGCAAAACCGAAGAGAAATATGCGAATCCTTCGGGTGAAACGTTGTATCTCGGAGTGTTCAAGTATTCTTCGTCGGGAGAACTTGTCGAGGAAAAGGTGAATAACTTTGAGTATAAGAAGAATTTTGTTAAAAAATATGTTACTGCTCCGAAGGATATAACCGTTCATATCGAGGTCGAATCCGCTGCTTCGCAGATACACGAAAAGTATACTTTGGACGCAAAAAAGAATGTAACTCAAAAGGTTGAATACGACAATGGCGAGACTGTCCGGACATTCAAGTATTCCTACAGTTCCGCAGGCAGGCTACAGTCCGAAACCCAGCAAATGCCCGGTCTCAACATCAATTTCCGGTATACCTATAATAATAAGGGACAGCTGGAAAAGAAATCGGAAGTCGATGCCGCCGGAAAAGTTCTTCATACGCAGACTTATACTTATGACAAAAACGGGAATGTCGATTCGGAAGTAACTTCGTACGCCGGCGACCCGCAAAAATTGACGCTGAAGTATAAGTATGTGCTTGATTCTGCCGGAAACTGGACAGAAAAGCAGGAGTTTATGGACGGCCGTCTGTTTTCGGTCATAACAAGAGAAATATCATATTATTAAAAATCAAAAAATAATACATTAATTTAATGGCAACTACAGCAGATTTTAAAAACGGATTATGTTTTAATTTTAACGGCAAACCATGTTCGATAGTATGGTTTCAGCACGTTAAGCCGGGCAAGGGAGGCGCTTTCGTGAAAGTGAAAATGCGTAACCTCGAAAACGGAAGAATACTGGAAAATACATTTACGGCAGGCGAAAAAATCGACCTGGTCAATATCGAACGCCGTCCTTATCAGTATCTTTACAAGGATGATTCCGGTTACAATTTTATGCACAACGAAACTTACGAACAGATTTCCCTGCAACCGGAAATGCTCGACAATGCCGACCTGATGAAGGAAGGACAGTATGTCGAAATGATGTTCAACGCCGACGAAGACAGGGTTCTGACCTGCGAACTGCCGCCTTTCGTCGAGCTGGAAGTAACATACGCCGAGCCGGGTGTGAAAGGCGATACAGCCTCGTCGTCGGCATTGAAACCGGCGACTCTCGAAACCGGCGCGGAAATAAAAGTCCCGCTGTTTATCAACCAGGGCGAAAAAATCAGGGTAGACACCCGCAGCAGAGAATATTACGAGCGCGTGAAGTAAACAGACAGG
>JAISPE010000186.1 GCA_031275145.1 Prevotellaceae bacterium
TCGTTTTTCGAAATTGGATTAAGTTTATCCCTGCTGGCTGTGCTGGTTGCTTTCAACTGGACATCAAAAGAAAGAACATCAAGCCTGCTTATTGCAGAGTATCAGGAAATTGTTGAAGAAGAAGAACAAATACCGATTACTCTGTATGATCCGCCTCCGCCGCCCGAAATCCCCAGAATTCCGCAAATTCCCGATATCATTACCGTCGTGGACGATGATATTGACATTGCCTCGACTTTAGATTTTTCGGACCTGGAAACCGGTGACTTTATTAAAGATTATATTTATAGGGGAACGAAACAGGTAATCGAAGATCCTAAAGACGTTGAAGAGACTGTCCCGTTTGTAATCGTGGAAGTGAAACCCCTGTTTCAGGGTAAGGAGGCCGAAAAATTCAGAGACTGGATCTATTCACAACTTGTGTATCCGGAAGAAGCCCTGACAAACAATATCCAGGGAACAGTCCGTATATCTTTCACTGTAAACACAGACGGAACTCTTTCCGATATAAAGTCGATAAAGAAAACCGATCCCTTGCTCGAAGAATGTGTCATTGAGATTGTGAAAAAATCTCCGAAATGGACGCCCGGACGGCAGCAAAACAAGCCCGTCAAAGTACCTTATCAGGTACCGATACTTTTTAAGATACAGCAATAGGACAGCAGTAAAACGCAGTACAATCAACTGCAGGTATTTTGAAAAAATAAAAAAACAGTCTTTGGAAATTTCCGGAGACTGTTTTTTCTTCATCGACGCAGAAAACCGTTTAACCGGCATATATTCTTAAATTACTTGTGTTTATATCAATCCGCCAAAACCGTTTGTCGATATATTGGCTGAAAAAGTATAATTGTTATATCTTTGCTGCGGTTTTTTGTTTAGAACAGTTAAAATATATAATAATGAAAAAAGTTTTTAAAATTCTGGGAATATCTCTGGGCAGTTTGATTGCCCTTATATTATTGGCTTTATTTCTGATACCGGTATTGTTTAAGGATAAACTCACCGGTATGGCGAAGGATATCATCAACGAAAACATGAATGCCACAGTAGATTTCAAAAGTGTGGATATTTCGGTATTCAGAAATTTTCCGAAAATCACAATTTCGCTGAAAGATCTGAGCGTAATCTCTAAAAATGAGGAATTAGCCTCTGTCGCCCTGTTTGATGCGGGAATAAATGTTATGTCGTACATAAAGAATGGAGTTATTGATTTGCAGCTTATTGCTTTACATTCGCCGAAAATTCACGCTAAAATATTTCAGGACAGCGCTGTAAACTGGGATATTATGAAGCCTTCGGAAAAACCGGAACAGGAAACGGAAACGGAAGAGACCGGAAGTTCTGATTTTAAGGTTGCTGTCGAACAGTTTTCAATAACTGACGGCTCTTTAATATACGAAGATTTGACGAGCAAAACGCTGGCAGCCGTCAATAATCTTAATTTCAAACTTAAAGGAGATATGTCGAATACGCTGACATCTTTGGATATCAGTGTTAATGCGGAAAAAATCAACGTTATGTATGACGGGCTGATGATCGTTTCCAATTTCAGTCTTTCGGTTTTGAGCAAACTCAGCGCCGATCTGGACAGGATGCTGTTTACTTTGAATGACACCGAAATAAATCTGAACCGTATAGCTCTGCTGGCCGACGGAACTGTAAAAATTGAAGATAATGACGACATTACTGTCGATATTACTTACGGAGCAAAAGTCGCTTCGCTGAAAACGCTTTTGGAGATTATTCCGTCCGAATTTCTTGCCGATATGAAAAATATTGATACAAAGGGCGCTTTAAATCTGAAAGGATGGATTAAAGGCGTTTATAACGACAAATCCATGCCTCAGGTTTGGGGAGAATTAAAGGTCGAAAACGGGTATCTCAAATATGCCGACCTGCCGAAATCCATTGATAATATCAATATTGATACAAAATTGCTGTTCGACGGAAACAATGATGCAAACACTAACATTGATATCAACCGGTTCCATTTCGAGATTGGCGGCAATCCTTTTGATATTTCGACAAATGTGAGAACTCCAATGACTGACGCCAATATCAAGGCTTTGATAAAAGGCAAGCTGGATTTCGAGTCGATAAAAGATGCATTGCCATTGGAAGGAATTGATTTAAAGGGAATTTTAACTGCCAATATAGATTTTGCCGGACGAATGTCGCATATCGAAAAAGAAGAATACGACAAACTTAATCTTAACGGAAATCTTTCTTTACAAAAATTTACAGCTGTGACCGAAGACATTCCGATGCCTGTCGATATCGCGAAAGCCGACCTGGAGTTTACGCCAAAGTATGTAAATCTTACGCAGTTAGATGCAAAAATCGGCGAAAGCGATATAAAAGCCTCCGGCCGACTGGAAAACTTTTTAAATTATACAATGAAAAACGAAGCGCTTAAAGGAAATCTTCAACTCACATCCAGTTATTTGAATTGCAATCAAATAATGTCCGCTACCGAAGATACCGTATCTTCGACTTCGGACACGAACAGTACACTGTCGGTCATTGTATTACCCTCGAATGTCGATTTCTCAATCAATGTTTCAATAGGTAAAATACTGTACGACAACCTCACCCTGACCAATGCAAAAGGAACGGTAGCAATAAAGGACCATACATTGTATATCAACAATTTATCATCCGATTTCGCCGGCGGACAAATACAGTTGGCGGGAAAATATCTTGCCGAAAACACTTCGTCGGCTCTTGCCAATCTGGATATGAAACTGCGTGATATTCACGTGAAAGACTTAGCCGGCTCGTTTTCAATGTTCGGAAAAGTGTTACCGTTATTGAGCGAGCTTGACGGAAAAGTCTCGTTCGATTTTAATTTTTCCGACAAGTTTGATCAGAATCTCAGTCCGGTTTTGCTGGCCCTCAATGCTGTGGGAAGCATAAAAGCCGATAGCCTTAAATTGCTGAATCAGGATATATTAAATAAGGTAACCGCTTTGACGGGTTTAAAAGAGACTTCGAATATGCTCAAAAAAGTAGATGCCACTTTTTCCGTAACCGACGGTAAAATAGGTATTCATCCATTCCCCGTAACAGTAGGCGGTACGAATATGATGATTGGCGGCGATTATGGACTCGACCAGTCGCTTAATTTACAGGTGGATTTAAAAGTCCCGGCAGCAAAAGTCACAAATGCCGTTAATGATTTCATCGCTCAGGTAAGCGGTAAATCCGGAGTTATTACGGCAAATACTGTGAATGTCGGAATTGCCATAGGCGGAAACTTCAAAAGTCCTACATTCGGTCTGGCAAAGGCAAAATATATGACCGATTCTCCTTCGATTCAACAGCAAACTACAGAACAGGCAAAGCAATTAATCGAAGAGAAAAAACAGGAACTGGAAGAAAAAGCAAGGGAAGAGGCTCAAAAAATTACCGACAAGGTTAAGGAAGAGGCGGCTAACAAACTGAAAAGTTTGATTAAAAAGAAATAAAATTTGGTTATTGAATTTTATACTATTTTTGCGGATAATTTTTTTAATTTTTTAAACGTATAAGAATATGGCTATATTTGGAAATTCATCGAATCCGGCAATGAAAGAAAGCATCTTTGAGAAGGTTGCTTTAGTAAGTTCACCAGGCGGTACAATGACAGTGAAAGGCTCTGTTATCAAGACTTTTCTGTTACTGGCAATGACAATTTTTGCGGCATCTTTCACATGGTACACTGTTTATCATGCAAACAGTCCGACGGCTGTTACTCCATGGTTATGGGGAGGGCTTATTTCAGGATTTGTACTTGCAATGATAATCTGTTTTGCTCCAAAAACTTCACCCTATCTCGCACCTTTATACGCTGTCGCCGAAGGGTTTGCTCTTGGAGGTATATCGGCTTTTTTTGAAACGGCATTTGCCGAAAAGTTTCCGGGAATCGTACTTACTGCCGTGTCAATAACGTTATTGACTGCTTTAATTATGCTGTTCTGCTATCAGACGGGACTGATAAAGGTAACAAACAGGCTGCGCTCTGTGATAGTGATTGCAACTATTAGTATAGCAGCGTTTTATTTTGTTGTCATTATATTAAACCTGTTTAAAGTAGCAACTCCTTTCTATCATGGTTCAAGCTTGCTCAGCATAGGTATAAGCGCTGTGATTGTGGTGATTGCCGCTCTAAACCTGTTACTTGATTTCGATTTTATCGAAAAAGGTTCTCAAGCGGGAGCGCCTAAATATATGGAATGGTACGGAGCATTCGGACTGCTGCTTACTTTGGTATGGCTGTATCTGGAAATATTAAGACTGCTCTCTAAAATTGCATCAAGAAACTGAGTTTTTTTGACAGAATTAGCAGAATTAACATATTTGTAAACAATTATGTTAATTCTGTTTTATTTTAAAATCCGCGACCCATCATCATTACGAATAACCGTTTCGTACCGTAACTGAAAGGCGTGATGACGCTTATCGAAAGAATATGGCGACGGGTAGCGGATTGCTTTGTCATCATATCACATCTCAATCCATCGTCATGCCGCATCTCGACAAATCGAGACGGGCATCTCGACAAACCGAGACGGGCATCTCGACAAATCGAGACGGGCATCTCGACAAATCGAGACGGGCATCTCGACAAACCGAGACGGGCATCTCGATAAATCGAGACGGGCATCTCGACAAACCGAGACGGGCATCTCGATAAACCGAGACGGGCATCTCGATAAACTGAGACGGGCATCTCGACAAACCGAGACGGGCATCTCGATAAATCGAAATAACAGACCGAAACCATTCAAAAAAACAGGTCAGCGACATCAGCGACTTGCGGAATAGCGATCGCCGCTGCTTGATGACAATTTTCTCACGTGCGCAGTAAAATTTTCTCACGTGCGCAGTAAAATTTTCTCACGTGCGCAGCAAAATTTTCTCACGTGCGCAGCAAAATTTTCTCACGTGCGCAGCAAAATTTTCTCACGTGCGCAGCAAAATTTTCTCACGTATGCGGCAAAACTTCCATACGTATGTAAAAATAAGATTACAAAAAGTGTCATTGTACATAATCATTTGATTCGACCTGTATTTCCGTTCTGCGGTTAAGAGC
>JAISPE010000189.1 GCA_031275145.1 Prevotellaceae bacterium
ACCTTTTTCCCGATTTTCCATTTTTAAAAATCCCTGCAATTCATAATTTTTATTTATCCTGCCCATCCTTCGCGATCCAGATTTCTGTAATTTATTGCTTCCGCCAGATGTCTGGGGAGGATATTTTCCGATTCGCCAAGATCGGCGATCGTTCTCGATACCTTTAATATTCTGTCGTATGCTCTGGCAGACAGGCCGAGCCGTTCCACAGCCATTTTGATTGTGTTTTGACCGGAAACGTCCAGTTCGCAATATTTCCGTATCAAAGTAGTCTCCATCATCGCGTTACAATAAATGCCACGGTGTTTCGCAAATCTTTTTTTCTGGATTTCGCGAGCAGATATAACTCTGTCTCTTATGGTATTGCTGTCTTCGGCGACCGATTTGTCCGAAAGTTTTTCAAACGGTACGGGAATGACCTCGATATGTATATCAATACGGTCTAAGAGAGGGCCGGATATTCGCGACAGATATTTTTTGACTGCTCCCGGCGGACAGACACATTTTTTGTCGGGATGATTATAAAAACCGCAGGGACAGGGATTCATCGAGGCTACCAGCATGAAATTCGCAGGATATTCAATCGTGAATTTAGCTCTGGAGATGACTATTTTTCTCTCTTCCAGAGGCTGCCTCATTACTTCGAGTACACTGCGGCGAAATTCCGGCAACTCGTCCAGAAACAAAACCCCGTTGTGAGCGAGCGATATTTCCCCGGGCTGAGGGAACGACCCTCCGCCGACAAGAGCAATATCCGAAATAGTATGATGCGGAGAACGAAACGGACGCTGGCATATCAGACCCGAATTTTTCTCCATTTTACCCGCTACGGAATGAATTTTAGTCGTTTCGAGCGCTTCATGCAGACTCAGCGGAGGAATGATCGAGGCTAAACGTTTCGCCAGCATCGTTTTTCCTGCACCCGGAGGCCCTATCATTATTATATTGTGACCGCCTGCGGCGGCAATTTCCATCGCCCGCTTTACATTTTCCTGTCCTCTGACATCTGCAAAATCGGCGTCGTATAACGAAATATTTCTGTAAAATTCTTCTCTTGTATTTACTGTTGTGGGAGCGATATCGTTCTTCCCGTCAAGAAAATCAACAACATCCCTGATATTTTCAACCCCGTACACTTTCAGCTTGTCTACTACGGCAGCTTCTTTTGCGTTTGCTTTCGGCAGTATAAATCCTTCAAATCCCAGTTCTCTGGCCATTATTGCGATGGGTAAAGCTCCTTTTATTGGCCTCAGTTCGCCGTCAAGGGCAAGCTCGCCCATGATGATATACTTGCCCAAATCGGCATCAGGTATTTTCTCATTGGCAGCGAGAAGACTTATCGCCAAAGGGAGGTCGTAGGCAGCGCCTTCTTTCTTTATGTCCGCCGGCGCCATGTTTACGACGATCTTTTTCTGCGGCATATTCAAATTATTTGCTCTAAGAGCAGTAGAGATTCTTTGCTGGCTTTCTTTAACCGCATTGTCGGGCAAACCCACAAGGTGAAAGTTTACACCCAGCGAGACACTTGTTTCGATGGTTATAAGTGTGGATTTTATCCCGAAAACTGCGCTGCCATATACTTTCACTAATTTCATAATCTTATCTTATCATCTTTTTCCTGAAGCGCACGGTATCGAGCCTCTTGAAGAGTTCAGTACGGAATGACTGAAAGAGGGACAGGGTACGCTCCTGTATTTGTTAGATTTGCGGTTTTCTTCTCCGCATCCGAATTTGAAATTTATCCCAAACTGAACGGTTGCATATTTTTGTGAGACAGGACTGAAAACCGCAATAATATTATCGGTCAGGGCATGAATATTAAACGCACCAAGACTGAATCCAAGTCCGACACCGATATTTACAAACGAACTGTTGGTAACGGTGTATGATAAAGCGCCATAAACGTTTGAGGTATTATCTGTGAAAGCTGTGGCAGTGATTGCCCATGGATTTCCGGCAGAACTGATTCCGGCGTATCCGGTAACTCCCGCACGCAGATATTCGACAACAGGATAACTGACTCCAAGCATGATTTCCGGAGTAAGCCACTGCGAAAACGACTTGTTTCCATTGTATTTGAAATTCAGAACACTTTTCAATGTATCCGTAAAGTCTTTCCAGCTGTTAATTGTCGGGGTCGGGCCGGTGTAGTTCAGTGTTGATTTCTGATATAACTGATGCGTATTCTTGTTCCAGTTTATCATACCTATATTTAATACGCTTGCGGAAAACTTCCAGCCGCTTTCAAAAGTTTTATGCATACCCAAATCTATAGCTCCGCCAGCGTTTATCGGGTTGAAAATAAAGTGTCCGACTTTCAGCTGGTGATTGAAGCCGCTAACTGTTTCATCGGACGGATCGATTTCCATGACTCCGGGTATTGAGGTGTTCAGAATCAAATCGGACTTTAATGTCAAAGCGTATGTTTCGGGGTCTGTGTAAAATGACAGAATGTTATTCGCACTGTGAGCGCCGATTTTCCCGAACAGCAGCTTTGCACGCGCTCCCAGCCATAAATCATTCCCGAAATCGTGCGCTATATTCAGTCCATATTCACTGTAAGCAGAGAGGGACAGGGCAATACCGGCGTCAAGCACAGTACCGGTGTATGGAGCATTTCCTTTGAATGCAAGTTCAATCGGGTCGTTTGAGAACGAGATTTTAGCAGAAACTTTTTCATTCATGGTAAACTGGTAATACGTATCTCCCGCCCTGTAACCTATTGTCAGTATATTCAAACTGATATTGGACGACAGCAGATTTGTGCTTTTAAATAATGCTGCGGTTTTGTCTCCGTCTATATACTCTTTGCCGACTCCCAGATCGTTATATGCAATCGGCAATCCGGCGGCAACAGAGATGTTTCCCAGTACGGGAAATCCTATATTCCATTTACAGTCGCTTGCGACAGCGGGATTCAGCGAGTTGGACTGTGTGATTTCATGCATTTGATACAGTGTCATGTTTTGCTGAGCAAAAACGCTGATATGTAAACACAAACATGAGCAAATTATTAATATTTTTTTTGTCATAACTTTAT
>JAISPE010000256.1 GCA_031275145.1 Prevotellaceae bacterium
CACTTATTACCGGTATTCTTCACGAAATGGGCGCCGACCCCAGAGAACGTAAACAGATAGAAGACGAGGAAGAATTCCTGCGGATTCTTAACAACGCGAAAAATGAAGCTACCAAAGAAAAGGATAAAATTATCGAAGAATTGTCGGGAGCTGTCGAAGAACTGTCGGGAGCTGTCGAAAAACAGGCAAAAATTATCGAAGAAGATAAGAAAACGATCGAAGAACTGATCGGAAGGATCGCAAATCTGGAGCGCCGTTTTCCGGATCAGCACAATGAACAATTAAGAAACGAATCGTAATTCCGATATAAACTGTATCATTAAATAAAAAAATTAGTTATGCTTGACAGACTGTTTAGAAAGAAAAACATATCCGACAGTATCAGAGAGTCGGAAGGATTCAACGGCGGATTGAAGCGCACGCTGTCCGCCACAAGCCTCGTAACGCTGGGTATCGGCGCGATTGTGGGAACGGGAATTTTCGTAATCACCGGGCAGGCCGCCGCCGATTACGCAGGCCCCTCACTGACAATTTCATTTCTGATTTCGGCCGTATGCTGCGTTCTGGCGGGACTGTGTTACGCCGAATTTGCTTCGATGATACCCGTTTCGGGCAGCGTATATTCGTACAGTTACATCACTACGGGCGAACTGCTGGCATGGTTTATCGGCTGGGATCTTGTTCTCGAATACCTGTTTGCCTGTTCCAGCGTAGCCGTCGGCTGGTCGGGATACATGCTGAATCTGCTGGAAGGGATAGGGATACATCTTCCCGACCATATCTCGGCGTCTACGTTTGTATATGAGAACGGCAGCTGGGCGTTTCGGGGCAGCATCGTCAATTTTCCGGCAGTGTTCATTGTCGGCACGGTAACAGCGTTTCTTCTCGGCGGCATCCGGCAGTCGGCGCTTGCAAACAACATCATTGTAGCGATAAAAGTCGGCGTCATACTGCTGTTCGTCGGCTTCGGACTCTCGTACATCGACACCGGCAACTGGACACCGTACATTCCCGAAAACGTCAGCGGCGAATTTGGCAAATACGGCTGGTCGGGGATATTGCGTGGCGCGGGAGTAGTATTTTACGCCTATCTCGGATTCGACGCCCTGTCCACAACGGCGCAGGAAACACGCAATCCTCAAAAAGACATGCCCAGAGGGATTTTAATCTCGCTCATTATATGCGCCCTGCTGTACGTCGCGGTTACGGCGGTACTCACGGGGATAGTAAACTACAAGGACTTGCATGTCGATGCGCCTATCGCCATGGCAGTCGACAGGGCGGGCGAAGGACTTGCATGGCTAAGTCCGCTCATCAAGCTCGGCGCCGTTGCCGGACTCAGTTCGGTGATTCTGGTCATGATGCTCGGACAGTCGCGCATCTACTACGCCATATCGAAAGACGGACTGCTTCCCAAAACATTCTCTAAAGTAAACCGTCGCGGCGTACCGCAGAACGCAACCGTTTTCGCAAGCATAGTCACAGGCCTGACAGCAGGACTGTTTCCGCTGGATGTTCTGTCCGAACTCGTATCCATCGGCACGCTCATGGCGTTCACCATCGTATGTATTCTGATTATAGTACTGCGCAAAACGCAGCCCGGTCTGCACCGGCCGTTCCGTACGCCTTTTGTCCCGCTGATACCGCTGCTTGGCGCGGGAGTCTGTCTTTTGCAGATGTTTGCGCTTCCGCTGGGAACATGGCTCAGGCTGGCGGGCTGGACAGTAATCGGTCTTGTCATTTATTTCCTTTACGGGATTAAAAAAAGTAAACTCGGGAATGGAAAATAAACCGTTTTTACCGAAAAGAGCGCATACCGGCATGTCGTCCCTACGGGATTTTACACTCACCCGCAGAGACGCTATCAGTGTCATTCCGTTAATTTATCATCATTTAATAATAAAAATAAATTTGCAGTCTAATATAAATTATATAATAAATAAAGAAAAAAATGGGTAATCCGAAAGCATTTTTGACCATTCCCCGCAAGGAAGCGGGATACAGGCCTGTTCACGACCGAACAGCCGATTTTGGAGAAGTAGAACAGACGTTAAATTCCGAAGACAGAATGTTGCAGGCCTCGCGCTGCATGGATTGCGGCGTTCCGTTCTGTCACTGGAGCTGCCCTGTCGGGAACATCATGCCGGAGTGGCAGGACGCCCTCTACAGGGGAAAATGGCAGGAAGCATACAGTATCCTGAACACAACCATGAATTTTCCCGAATTTACCGGCCGCGTCTGTCCGGCGCTGTGCGAAAAAAGCTGCGTACTGAAAATCAACGGAAACCCCGTAACAATCCGCGAAAACGAAGCCGCAGTTACCGAACGCGCCTTTCAGGAAGGATACGTTGTTCCGAGGATACCGGCGAGGCGGACAGGTAAACGGGTTGCGATAATCGGTTCGGGACCTGCGGGTCTGGCTGCCGCCGACATGCTGAATCAGAAAGGACATTCCGTAACCGTATTCGAGAAAGACGAATCGGCGGGAGGTCTGCTGCGTTTCGGCATCCCCGATTTCAAGCTCAACAAGGAAGTTGTCGACAGGCGTCTGAACGTCATGAAAATCGAAGGCGTTGAATTCCGTACCGGAGTGACGGCAGGCGCAGATCTCGAAGTAAGGGACCTGCTCGCCGGATACGACGCCGTCTGTATAGCGATCGGCGCGGGCAAACCGAGAGACCTGCCCGTCGAAGGCCGGCAGCTGAAAGGCATACACTTCGCTCTGGAACTCCTGCAACAGCAAAACCGCACTGTCTCGGGCGTGTCCGTTCCCGAATCCGAACGTCTGAACGCCCGCGGGAAGCACGTGCTTGTCATTGGCGGCGGCGACACCGGCTCCGACTGCGTGGGAACGGCCGTACGGCACAGAGCGGCGCAGGTTACGCAGATCGAAATCATGCCCAAACCGCCCGAAACGTACAATCCCGATACCCCCTGGCCGCTCTGGCCTAATGTGCTGAGAACGTCGAGCTCGCATCTCGAAGGCTGCGAACGCCGCTGGAATCTTGCCAGCAAGCGGTTTATCGGCGACGCCGACGGCAGGGTTACCGGCGTGGAAGTCGTTCATGTGGAGTGGACAAAGTCGCCCGACGGCAGGTTCGCGATGAAGGAAACCGACAGGGCCGAGATTCTGAAAGCCGATATGGTACTCCTTTCCATGGGTTTCGTTCATCCCGTACACGAAGGATTCCTCGAACAGCTGAATGTCAAATACGACAGTAGAGGAAACGTCGCAACACTGTCGCCATACGCCACATCCGTCGATAAGGTATTTGTCGCCGGAGATGCCGCGACGGGAGCAAGTCTGGTTGTCCGCGCAATTGATTCGGGCCGCAAAGCCGCAGCAGCAATAGACCGCTATCTGCAAGGTAGATGAGTAATGTGTAATTTTAAGTATACAGATAAAAATGAAAGATAAGTTTGTCAGGCTTAATGATGACGATGCAGTAATAAACCTCGCCCATCTTGTGATGATTAGAAAAGAAATCAAAGAACCCGTTACGGTTAATGACAGGGCAAAAAACGGATACCGGACAGCTTCAAAAGAAATCAAAGAACCCGTTACGATTAATGACAGGGGGAAAAACGAATGCGGGGAATACCGGATAGTTTTATGTTTCACATCAACAGACGCTGCCATCAACCTGTTGTTTAAAAACAGGAACGAGATGGAACAGGGATTTGACTGGTTCGTTAAACAGTGGACAGAATCCAATATTGAAGATATAATTACTCCTGAATGATTAAATGTAATATTTATTTAACAAACGTTCGAAGATATTGAAACTTTCCGGCAGAATACTGAACATCGCTCTTAAAACCGTCGGCACAGCATCGGCAGTATCGCTGTTTCTCTGCTTTCTATCCATATACGTCAGTCCGGCAAAAATCTGGATTCTTGCCTATTTCGGGCTTCTGTTCCTGCCGTTCTTTCTTCTCAACATCATAATGCTGACGGTATGGATTGTCAAGCGTAAAAGGGCGTTCGCCGTACTGCATCTCGTTGCTTTTATCCCGACGGTTTTCTTTTCGGGCTATTTTTTCAAACCCTTCGGCAGCGGAAAAGACATAGACGCCGGCGCCAAAGGAAATATCAAACTGCTGTCGTATAACCTGCAGGGATTCAGGATACCATATCAGAAAAACACTACGCAGAACGAAATAGCCGCATTTATTAACGGCGAAAATCCTGACATAATCTGTCTGCAGGAATTTTACACAAACGACCGGGTGACGGAAGAACTCTTCGCCTCCCTGCTCGCCGAATACAAATATCACGCCGTCTTCTACAGCGTTAAACGGAAAAACAGCTCTTACGGAGTGGCGACATTCAGCCGTTATCCCGTAAAAATGACGCTCGAAATCCCTTTCGAGAATACTGCAAACGCCGCCATGTACACCGATATCGACGTCGACGGGAAAATTATCCGCGTCTACAACGTTCACCTGCAATCGACAAAACTGAATCTTAACCGTCTGCTGTCGAAAAAAAGCAACAGAATCGACGAGATCGAAGAAGTGTCGTCACGTTTGAAAACCGCATTCATCAAGCGCGCCGGACAGGTGGACATCATGGCAAAACATATCGACGTATCTCCGTATCCGGTGATAATCTGCGGAGATTTTAACGATACTCCCGTCTCGTACACCTACAACAGGATCAGAGGCGACAGGCTGGACACGTTCTGCGAAGCCGGAAAGGGAATGCCTTCAACTTACCGCCTGTCGACCGTGCCGTTCTTCAGAATAGACTATATCCTGCACGACAAAATGATGAAGTCGCTGACATATTCCGTGCATCATGTCGATTATTCCGACCATTATCCCGTTTCGTCCGTCATAAATATTTCAGATGTTTTATCTAATTAATTACTGAGTACAATGATGAAATGTGAACATAATAAAATATCTTCTCCAAAAAGAAGCCCGGATGTTCGGGATCCTGTTCCGCAGCAGTCTGTATGCCTGTCCGTTATCAACGTTCTCCAGATATACGCCGACGGAAGCATCGCTACCGGCAATCTTTATGTACGAACCTTCCACCTCGGCATTGCGACCGCGCGTAAGCGTACCGTCGGCGGTTTTGGTTTGCAGGTTGGTAACCTGATAGATGTTAATCGCATCCGGCGTTTCGCCCAATATTTCCACCTCGGTATCGGCAAGTTCCCTGCGGATTTCTACACCCTGAGTGGCGGACACATACAGTCCGTTTTTCGCAGGGTCGAACTTTTTACCGGAGAACGCTCCGGTAATGACCGGTCGCAGATATACCAGTCCGGTGTCCACGTTCCAGCCGCGGACTGCATAGCTTGCCGCCATCCGGTTATACCGGCTGATCACGTCTTCAACCGTTTCGCGTTTTATCTCAACGCCTTCATCCATAATGGCGTCAACAAGTCCCGATTTATCGATTTTCCCCATCGACGAGACGGTAGCGATATAATCGTTGGGATCGGTAGTCAGCTCATTCTTCCTGAGCATTGCTTTCAAAATATTTTTCATTTTACTTCTATTTTAGATATTTATACTCTGTTTTTATTCAGAATCATGAAGCCGTCTGCCTTTTACAGACAGCTCCATCAATCCTGTTTTTACTTTTTTTAGACATAATTTACTTTTTTTTAGACATAATTTACAAAAATTTTCATAATTTACAAAAATCTGTTAATCCTTTTTTTAGACATAATTTACAAATCTGTTAATTCTGTCAAAAAAATCTGTCAAAAAAGTTCTGTCAAAAAAGTCATTCCCGCCATTCAAATCTGATATCCTTCAAATTGCAGTCATTGCCCTCGATAGCATATCTGATTACATGCGTTCCGGCAGACAGATATACCGTTGGCGCTTCTGTCGGCCACCACCGCCAGTTGCTCCAGCTTCCGTTGTCGGGAACGTCTACTGTCCCCGAGAAATTCACTCCGTCGGCTTCCAGATGGAATTTCCC
>JAISPE010000354.1 GCA_031275145.1 Prevotellaceae bacterium
ACGGCTTACCCGAAGACTCCGAAATTGATTATGCCAATGTGCAGGGTAATAAAGGCCGTGCCCTCCTCGACAAAATTCATATAGATACAGGATTTCAGCTGTCAAAACGCATCCGAATCAGTGTCGAACAGCGTTTTTATTTCCGCAAAACACATTACGCCTATTTCGATGACGTCATAACATCCGCAAGCGAAAACCGTATTAAAATCACCTGCAATTTGATCAAGTGACGGGAAATTTCTAAATCCTTTTTTTGACGGGATTAACAGAATTTTTAAATCGACGAAGTCAAACTTTAGTTCGACGAAGTCAATTTTTATCATTTTTTTACCACAAAGAGCTGCGTCTTGATGGAAGTTTTGCCGCGTCTTGATGGAAATTTTGCCGCGTCTTGATGAAAATTTTGCCGCGTCTTGATGGAAGTTTTGCTGCGTCTTGATGGAAGTTTTGCCGCGTCTTGATGGAAGTTTTGCCGCGTCTTGATGGAAATTTTGCCGCGTCTTGATGGAAATTCTGCCGCGTCTTGATGGAAATTTTGCCGCGTCTTGATGGAAATTGTTTCGTCGTATATCCAACTCACACATTTAGACCGTTGGAAGTATAACAGATTTTGTAAATTATGAAAATTGACTGTGTTGAATTAAAAATTCTGTCAATTATGTCAAAAAAATTCTGTCAAAAAGAAATTCTGTCGTACATCTGTGTTTAACCGTCCGTAACTGTCAAATAATAAGCAGAGTTAAGTCAAATACCACAAATATGGTATTTAACAGGATATTGAATCCGTCTACCTTTGCGCCGTTAAAATATCAGAATATGACAGAATAATAAAATGAATAAAACATTGAAATATAAAATACGGAATATGGGAACGGGACGAATTTTTTCAAACATGGCATTCAAGCTGTTTTTGTCAGTGCTGGCCGGTTGGTTTGCAGGTCGGTTTGTCAATGAAAATGTGATAAGTATTATTTTGCCCTTGAAACATGTGTTGGGACAGGTCATTTTCTTCCTCGTTCCCATTATTATATTCGGGTTTGTCACACCGTCTGTTACGCGAATGAAGAAAAATGCTTCAAAGATATTAGGCATATCGCTGTTGCTGGCATACGTATCGTCTGTTTTCGCTGCGGTTTTCGCAATATTTGCGGGTTACGGCAGCATCTCGCTTTTCGACCTGCAATCGTCGCCCGCTACGGAAAAATTGCCGGAAATGATTTTCCGACTGGATATTCCGCCACTAATGTCTGTCATGAGCGCGCTGGCGCTGGCGTTGACGGTCGGATTGGCAGTGGTATGGACAAAGTCGGAAAAAATCGAAAACCTGCTGTATCAGTTTCAGGATATTGTCACTTCAATGGTTAATAAAATACTGATACCTGTTTTGCCGTTTTTCGTACTTTTCAATTTTAGCATATTGAGTTACGAAGGGACAGTAAATTCCCAGCTGCCTTTTTTTGCAGTATTTATCATTATAACTGTTTTGTGCAATGTGTTGTGGGTAGCGTTAAACTATCTTGTGGCGGGTCTCTATTCGCGGAAAAATCCCTGGCAAGTGTTGAAATATTATGGTCCCGTTATCCTCACGGCTTTGGGCACACAGTCGTCTGCCGCTTCGCTGGGCGTCGCTATCGAAGCTGCTAAAAAAAGTGATATTCTGGATGATAATGTGCGCGGATTTGCCATTCCGTTTTTTGCAAACATTCATTTTTGCGGCTCGGTACTCAACATAGTTTTTTTGGTTATTGTAATATCGCAAGTCCTGTACGGCTCTGTTCCATCGATAGATACACTTGCGCTGTTTACTCTTTTGCTGGGCATTTTCGCCATCGGAGCGCCCGGATTGCCGGGAGGAACGGTTGTGGCATCGCTGGGACTGATTCAGGTCGTACTTGGTTTTGACGAAACAGCTACCGCTTTATTGCTTAGCATTTTCGCCCTGCAAGACAGTTTCGGAACAGCAAACAATATCACAAGCGACGGAGCTTTGACACTGATACTGTCGTCCTATTCTTCGAGAAAAAAATCCTCTGCCGTCTGAACGGTTATCATGCTTCATACAGCAAAAGTCATCCCGTCAAGGCCGTCAAGGTCTTGCGGGATGCGTGCAATCCGTAGATAAAAACATTAATAATCCACAGATTACACAGATATACCATATATCTTTTCCTCTGTCGCAATCTCCGATAAAAATTCTTCCAATTTTTTCGACGGGCGTAATCTCATTTGCATATTTGCATATTTTCACTACATTTGCAAATCATTTAAGACACGGAATATCGAAATATCGGAATGATTATGAATAAAATAAATACGCTAAATACGGAAACGCCAGGTTGAATACACACGTTATGACAAAGTTTACCATTTATATATATCGATATTTTAAATCTCATCCGATTATATTTTACAGCATTTTATTGCTAACGACAGTATTTTTTGCCTGGTCAGGTCTGAGAATCAATTTTGAGGAAGACATCACACAGCTTCTGCCCTCGATAGGGGAAAAGGGCGTAGAAAAGTTTGTATTCGCCAATCTCAAAGTCAAGGACAAGGTATTTATCCTGTTCAGCTCGAAGTCGGAGGATGTTGGTCCCGACGAGTTGATACAGGCCTGTGACGATTTCACAGAGTTGCTGGTCGAAAAAGATTCCTCCGACAATTTGATAAGCAGCATATTCTATCAGGTCGAGGAAGAAGTGATTCAGGAAGGCATTGCGTATCTGTACGACAATGTGCCCGTATTTCTTGACGAATCACTGTATCCGCAACTGGATTCGCTGCTGGATAAGACACATATTGAGCGTCAAATGGCTGAAAACTACCGTACCGTAACCTCAAACGCCGGAATGGCATACAAAGATATAATCACACGGGACCCTGTCGGACTGCAAAATATTTTTGTCTCGCAGATCGGCAATTTCGGTCTGGGCGGAAATTACGTGCTGTATAACGGACACATATTCACATCGGATACTACTGTGGCAGTGGGATTTTTAGCGCCCAATTTCAAGACCCTCGACTCGAAACTTTCGACACAGTTTGTCAGGATATTGCAGCGGGCAGTCAAAGAATACACAGAGCAAAATCCTGATATTGAAATACTCTATCACGGACAGCCGGTACTGAGCGTCAGTAACGCCGAACGGATTAAAAAAGATTTACTGCTTACCGTTTCCTTTTCTCTGATTGTGATACTTACGCTGCTAATCGGCTGTTTCAAAAACGGATCTACACTGTTTTACCTGTTAGCGCCGATTGCGTACGGCGTACTGTTTGCCATGTCGGTGATGTATTTCATCAAAGGCAGCATGTCGATTATGGCATTGGGTATCGGGGCGATAATCATGGGCGTAGCGTTCAGTTACTGTCTGCATATCATTGCGCACTGCAAATACGTCGGCGATCCGGAGAAGGTGCTGGCAGACCAGACCAAACCCGTCATTCTGGGCGTACTGACTACTATCGGGGCCTTTCTGAGCCTCCTGCTCACCGAATCGGAACTGCTGCACGATTTCGGACTGTTCGCATCTCTGGGATTGACCGGAACAACGATATTTGCCCTGCTGTATATGCCTCAATTCTTTAATTCGGAAACCGGCAGAAAATCGGAAAAAGCTTTCGCTCTGATGGAAAAGATAAATTCATGCCCGATAGAAAAACAAATATGGCTGATTGTCTCCATCGTGATAATCAGCGCTGTCTGTTTCGTTGTTTCAAGTGACGTGCAGTTCGATCCCAATCTGCGGCATATAGGATACAATAACCGGCAACTTGTTCGTTCCCAGGATTTACTTGCCTCGAAAACTGCAGAAAACCAGTCGACTTTTTATTTCGCCACAATTTCGGAAGACCTGGATTCGGCACTGATTTTCAACCGTGAACTTTGCCAGAGGCTGGAATCCCTGAAAGACAGTGGAGATATAGCCGGTTATGCCGCCTCGTCGAATCTGTTTATTCCGACGGAAGAACAGGAATTGCGTATAAAATACTGGAACACATACTGGACGGAGGAAAGAAAAGAAGAAGTAAAGGAAAATATCATTAACGCCGGCGCGGAATACAAATTTTCGCCTGAAACATTTGATCCGTTTTTCGACATGCTTGATTCCGAATACGAACCGGTGTCCCTGTACGACGCCGGAATTATTCCCGACGCCATTTTGAGTAACCTGATTGAGTTTACCGACAATAGTTATCTTGTATTCACTTCTGTCCGCATGAACAAGGAAAAACTGTGGGATACAGGCAACAAAGTATGTGCCGGCAGCAGTAATATGGCTGTTATCGACCCGTTGTACTACGCGAACAGCATGATCAAAGCCATTCATAACGACTTCAATACCACGCTTGCCGTCTCATCGCTGTTTGTTTTGCTGGTCTTGCTGGTTTCGTTGCGAAGCTTTGTTCTGGCGATACTCGCTTTTCTGCCGATGGGCCTCAGCTGGTATATCGTTTTAGGCATTATGACTATTTTCGGCTTGAAATTTAATCTGATAAACATTATCATTTCAAGTTTCATTTTCGGAATAGGAGTAGATTACAGTATATTTATAATGGACGGACTGTTGGCCAAATACCATAATAAACAGCAATCTCTGCTGACATATCACAAGACCGCCATATTTTTCTCGGCAATCATCTTGATAATCGTGGTATTATCCCTGTTTTTTGCAGTTCATCCGGCGATTTACTCCATAGGAGTGGCCACTCTTATCGGCATGGTTTCCACAGTCTTGATAGCCTATTCCTTACAGCCGTTTCTGTTCTGGCTGCTTATTACCCGGCGAGTGGAAAAGGGAAAAACGCCTTTTCTTGAAAAATGGGTGAGAAACAGGCAAAAAACAGATTAAAAATAAAAGAATGATGGAAAGACAGACAGAAAGCGCGGCGACAGGCAGCCGGAACGCTATGCGCAATTGCAGCTAAAATTGCTCGGTATTCCTCGTGCGGTACAGTTTTGTGATATAAGATTGCAGGGTCAAGCCCGCAATGACGACAGGCCGGAACCGAAATATCAGGACAGGGACTACGTAAGATTTATGTCAAGCCCACAATGGCGACAGGCCGGAACACGGTCACAACCGGCGTTAGGCGTTATCAATAAATAAATGCATCAAAATAAATACTATAATCGTGAATAATAATGCTTTAACATTAATACATGATGTATTTATTCGTTGATGGCTCCTTAATATTTTATGATATGAATTTACAAAAGCTCAGCGATTCAGAAAGGAAATTACGGTTATACTTAAAGAGTAACAATCAGAGGAATAGATAAAAGCGCGAAAAATATTTTTCCGGTTAATTTTTATATTATTTTTGTGGCGCGAATAGCAAAAAGAGACCCTGACGGAGTCTTCGTCAGTTTCATATTGCTCATTTGCATTTTTTTATAAATTTTAGGGCGTATGTTTCGAGGTTCAAAACAGGCGCCCTTTTTCCTGTTAAGAACGCACAAAGGTACTAATTTTTAGTGAATTGAAAAAATATTTTTGATATTTTTTTCAGTCACGGTACAGATGGCAACAGGAAGAGGAAAAAATTTAGACGCAAGCGGAGCAGTCCGCAGAGGAGAAAACGCGGTAAACGCTTCAATAATAACGGAATGGAAGCGTGTAAAGGTAGAATGGCGCTACGTCAGATACTGACGGTAATCAGGCGTCATTTTCCGGATTTGATAGAAGAATTACGCGGAATCAAAGATCCGCGGAAGATGTGTCAGTATCCGGTAGAAGAAATTTATATGGCATGCATCTGCATGTTTATTTTCAAACAGAAGAGTCGAAATTCCTTCAATAACACATCGTCACAGGGAG
>JAISPE010000356.1 GCA_031275145.1 Prevotellaceae bacterium
GGTGTGTCTTTGCTACCTCTTTTGATCTGTAAATTCAGTCTTTTGTCCTACAATCCTGCCGGTTCCGGTTTCAGGGGTGTGAACTTATTTCAGATTTCCTTCCTGGGCGGCCTGAATCATTTGAGCATTGGCGAGTATGAATATTTCAACACGCCGATTTTGTGCGCGTCCTGCTGAAGTATCATTGGAAGCAATGGGTTCTGCCGAGCCTTTTCCATAAGAAATCAAACGGTTGGAACTTACTCCCTGCATAACGAGATACGACTGCACCGAAGCCGCCCGCTGTTGAGACAGGGGAATATTGATGGCATCGCTGCCGGTGATATCCGTATGCCCGAAAATTTCGACATTAGTGTCGGGATTGGTTTTCAGGCTTTCGGCAAATTTTGACAGCGATATTTTCGATGCGTTGCTCAACGTGCTGGAATTTGTTGCAAAAAGAATACCCGATTCAAATGTAACCTTGATTGCTTCGCCATTGTTAGCGGTTTCGACTTTCGCGCCCTCGATTTTTTCCAGTTCTTTACGTTGCTTGTCCATTTTATTGCCGATAAGCGCTCCCGTTGCTCCGCCGATAACAGCGCCGATTATAGCTCCTACGGCGGTGTTTCCTGCAATTTTACCTACTCCGGCGCCGACTGCCGCTCCGGCTCCTGTCCCGATAGCGCCTCCTTTCACTGCACTGCTTGTGTTTTTGATTGTCTCACAACCGGAAAAAGTCAGACATATACACAGTGTGCCTGCTGTAATAAACTTAAAAATTTTCATTTCCTTATATTTTTTATATGATAATTAATAATTTAATCAAAACTTTATTTTTGTTCCATTGCTTTTCGCAGATTATCCATTGCTTTCACAAGTATTGTCCGTTGCGTGGCAATATTCATCCGTACAAACAGTTCGCCTTCGTCGCCGAAAATACAGCCGGGATTCAAAGCCAGACCGGCTTTCGACACCATAAACTCCTGTATCTGCGATGAAGTCATATTCAGTTCCCTGCAATCCAGCCACATCAGATAAGTCCCTTCGGGTTTTACCGTCCTGATCTGCGGGATATGTTTTTTGAGATAATCGACAACATATTCGCAGTTTCCGTCAAGATATTCCAGTAACTGATTGAGCCAGCTGCCGCCGTATGTGTATGCCGCTTCCAGAGCGACATCACCGAATACTGTTCCCGCCGAAATGCTAAGATGTTTGAGATACCTGCTGATTTTTTCATGCAAGACCGCATTGTCCGAATATATTATAGATGAAGATAATCCCGCAATATTGAATGTCTTGCTCGGCGCAATGAAAGTTACCGTCTGACTTGCAAATTCTTTGGATATTGAGGCAAAATATGTATGCTTATGCGGTTTAAAAATCAAATCCGAATGAATTTCGTCCGATATAATCAGTACATTGTATTTCAGACATAATTCCCCTGTTTTTTTCAGTTCGTCCACAGTCCAGACTCTGCCCACAGGATTGTGAGGGCTGCACATTATGAACATTTTTACCCCGCTCGCCAGCTTCTTTTCGAAATCGTCAAAATCAACAGTATAATAACCGCCGGAATTTACAAGCGAACTTTTTACAAGCGTGCGACCGTGATTGTTAACCGCATACATGAACGGATGATATACGGGAGTATTTATCAAAATTCTGTCTCCCGGATTTGTGAATACATTGACTGCAAAATTGATCGCCGGAACTACTCCCGGACTGAAACTGATTTTATCCGTATCTATTTGCCATCCTCTTTGCTGCAACCAGTTTTTCACCGCATCATAAAACGAACGGGGACGAATCGGGTATCCCAGCACTTCGTGTTCCAGACGCTGTTTCAACGCATTAATAATGAAATCCGGCGTTTTGAAATCCATATCGGCAACCCATAAAGGAAGCAAATCATTTCTCCCAAATCGCTCTGCACAGTTATCCCACTTCTCACAATTTGTGTTCCGGCGATTAGTCAATTCATCAAAATTATATATCATCTACAATAAATTTACTTGTGCAAAAGTACATAAAAATTCCGGATTCCCAAATAATCCTTCTTTTAATTTTTTGTAACTGCCAGGATATTTCCATATTTATCAAGACATTGGAGAACGCCAAAAACATCCTGTCCATTCCTTGCAGCAGTCATGTTAATGTTTAACTGCTGCCGTTTTTTCTCAATGCGAGATTATAATTTTTCCAACATCAGGGTATTCCAATCTATTTACATTCAACGAAAACAAATCCGTTAATTTTTTTTTACAACGAAAAAAATATAATTTTGTTCATCGTATTAAAAAACATATTACCTTTGCACCATGTTTAAATTTTAAATAAGGATAATTATATGAAGATGAAAAAAATATTCCTGACAGTATTTATTCCGGCGATTGCAGCGCTGACTGTGGGATGTCGGGACAGACTTGCTGACGGTTTCCTTAATCCTCCGGAAGAACAGCGTGTTGGCTGTTACTGGTACTGGATTGACAAAAAGATCACTGCGGAAGGTGTAGTTGCCGATCTTCACGCAATGAAAAAAGCCGGTATTACCCGCGCTTTTGTCGGTCTGACCGGCGGAGGGAACGAACTGAAATTCATGTCGTCCGAATGGTGGAATGTCTTGCATGTCGCTTTCAAAACCGCTACCGAACTCAATATCGAACTGGGAATGTTCAACTGTCCGGGCTGGTCGCAATCCGGAGGTCCCTGGATTAAACCGAATCAGTCGATGCGGTATCTTGCTAAAGTTGAGAGAACAGTATCGGGCGCGAAAAAATTCTCCGAAAAACTCAATTTCGATAAAAAAGATTTTGAAGATGTTAAAGTGTTGGCGTTTCCTGTCGACAAAGCAGCAAACGAAAATCTTTTCAACTCGCAGGACGCTGTAATCAATATTGACGGTAAACGGCAAAAAGAATCTCAACAGAAATTTTTTCCACAAACAATCGGGAAAGAAACAGTTTTTGCGTTACGTTTTCCAAGTTCAAAGAAGGCACAAAGTCTTGTCATTCATCCCGACACCGGTCAGCAACTGTATTGCGATGTCGAATTGCAGGCTCTGGTCAACGGCCAGTTTGAAACGGTTAAAAAATTCAGCATTGACCGTACAGATTCACCGAAAATCAATCGCGGTTTTGATCCATGGGGTCCTGTTGCGGCATCGTTTCCCGAAGTTCAGTCGACAGAGTACAAAATTATTTTCCGTAACGGTAACGGTAAAGCGATTCGTGGCATCAATCTGGCTCACGCTCCGGTAGTTGACCGTTACGTTGAAAAGACGATGGGCAAAATGTTCAACTCGGACGCTCCGCCCTGGAATGCTTTTATCTGGGATTATGGCGTTGCGGATACTTCGCTGAGTATTAAACCGGAAGATGTGAGAGACATTTCAAGTTTTCTCGCCGGTGACGGTACGCTGACATGGGATGTTCCCGACGGCGAATGGGTGATTTTACGGCTTGGAATGACGCCAACCGGAGTAACAAATTCGCCCGCGCCTGTCGGAGGCAGCGGTCTGGAATGCGACAAGTTAAGTGCAAAATGGGTTGAATATCACTATGACTCTTTCATGGGTGAAATATTCAAAAAAATTCCCGCCGAAGACCGGAAAACTTTCAAAGTGAATGTTCTCGACAGTTACGAAAAAGGCGGACAAAATATTACCGACGGTTTCATTGACATTTTCAGGGAACGTTACGGTTACGATCCGACACCGTATCTTCCGGCCTATTACGGTTATCCGGTCGGTTCGCCGGAACTGTCGAGCCGTTTTCTCTGGGACATGCGGCGGTTGG
>JAISPE010000304.1 GCA_031275145.1 Prevotellaceae bacterium
ACATTTTCTGAAATGAAGAAAACCATAGAACTTTCTCCAGCCACGTACAGTAAGTCCCGCAGGCCCCTTGCCGTAAGCTAAAGCAAAATGCACCACTCTGAAATCAATATGGAGAAAATAAGTTATCTTTGAGGATAATCTTTTTTTATACATTTTTTCCACATAATAAAAAATGTATTAACTTTGCGGCCGGTTTTAATGAAATTGAAATGAAGAAGTGGCAACTTAGCGGTATTATTCTCGTCGTCCTTTTGCAGGCAAATGAAGGATGAGGACTGCTGCGTAGTTGAACAAAAATAAAACGAAGCCTTTCTCATCGGGAGAGAGGCTTCAGTGTTTAAAGGATAAATTGATATGAAGAATGTTGCAGTGTTTTGCGCTTCGTCGAGAGGAGTTGAAGAGGTTTACAGAAGCGAAGCGGGAAAGTTGGGTGAAAAGCTGGTAAGCGAGGGACTTGGATTAGTTTATGGAGGAGCTTCGCGCGGGCTGATGAATATTGTCGCCGATGCCGTTCTCCGGAAAGGCGGAAAAGTTACCGGCGTCATCACCCGTCTGTTAGCCGATAAGGAAATCACGAAAAATGAATGTACCGAGATAATATACACACCGACAATGCATGAGCGAAAAGTAAAGATGCTTGAGCTTGCCGATGCCGTTGCCGTACTTCCCGGAGGTTTCGGGACATTAGACGAAATGTTTGAAGCGCTGACTCTTTCGCAACTCAAACTGTTCAACGCTCCGGTCGGGCTGCTCAATACCGCCGGATATTACGATCTGCTTATCGGGATGCTGGACAACATGGCCGAAAAGGGATTCCTGCAGAAACGTAACAGAAAAAAACTGATAGTCAGTTCATCGGTAGACGAACTGATAGAAACAATAATTAAATACATATAAATATGAATAAAAAAGAAAGTGTTTCCGGGTCGGTATCCCTGTTGATGAGCCTCATTGAAGAGGGAACGGATACGATTTTCGGGTACCCGGGAGGGCAGATAATGCCCGTATTTGATGCTCTGTTTGATTACAGACAAAAACTTAAACACATTCTTGTCCGTCACGAACAGGGCGCTGTTCATGCTGCCCAGGGATATGCGCGGGCTTCCGGAAAGGTTGGCGTCGTTCTTGTTACATCGGGTCCGGGCGCTACGAACACAATCACCGGAGTGGCCGACGCAATGATTGACAGCACTCCTCTGGTTGTGATTTCGGGGCAGGTAGCGTCTCCGCTTCTGGGGACAGACGCCTTTCAGGAGGTCGATATTGTCGGAATAGCCCAGCCGGTAACGAAATGGAGTTATCAGGTGCGCAAGGCTGATGAAATTGCATGGGCTGTGGCACAGGCTTTTTACATCGCCGCATCGGGACGTCCCGGTCCCGTGCTGCTCGATTTTACCAAAGACGCACAGTCTGCTTTGACGAATCATTATTACGAAAAATGCACGTCGATACGGAGTTATGTTCCCGTTCCGAAAACGGACAGGGAGAGTGTGCGTAAAGCGGCCGAGCTGATAAACTCCGCAAAGAAACCGTTTGCGCTTGTCGGACAGGGTGTCGAAATCGGAAATGCGGAACAGGAACTGATTGATTTCATCGAAAAAGCGCAAATCCCTGCGGCATGGACTTTGCTGGGCGCGTCGGTTATGCCTTTCGATCATCCTTTAAATAAAGGTATGCTGGGAATGCATGGAAATCTTGCTCCAAATCAGAAAACAAACGAGTGCGATGTGCTTGTTGCGATAGGAATGCGGTTTGACGACCGCGTAACCGGAGATCTCAATACTTACGCTAAACAGGCCAGAATCATACATTTTGACATCGATCCTGCCGAAGTGGACAAAAACGTGGATGTGGACATACCCGTTCTGGGCGACGTCAAAAAAACTTTGCCCGCCGTTACCAAACTGCTGAAACAGGCCGAACACGACGACTGGATTGAAAGTTTCGACATCGTAAACGGCGAAGAGCATGAAAAAGTGACTGTCAATGAAATATATTGCGACAGGGAATATCTCACAATGGGCGAAGTGGTGCGGCGCGTGTCCGAAAAGACGGATAACGAAGCGATTATTGTTACCGATGTCGGTCAAAACCAGATGATGGCGGCGCGGTACACCAAACGCCGGTTTCCAAGAAGTTTCATTTCGTCGGGCGGACTCGGGACTATGGGATTCGGTCTGCCGGCGGCTATGGGCGCAAAAATCGCCAGACCCGACCGTACTGTCTGCCTGTTCTGCGGCGACGGAGGTATTCAAATGTGTATTCAGGAACTGGGAACAATAATGCAAAGTAATGTCAAAGTGAAAATCATTGTTTTGAACAACAAGTATCTGGGTATGGTGCGCCAGTGGCAGGAAATATTTTTTAACAAACGGTATTCGGAAACGCCAATGCTTAATCCCGATTTCGTGAAAATCGCCGAGGCTTACCGGATTAAAGGCCGGCATGTTACAAAAAGAGACGATCTGGATGCGGCTATCAGCGAAATGCTCGAACACAATGGAGCGTATCTCCTTGTTGTAGACGTCGAAAAGAAAGGCATGGTATTGCCGATGATTCCGGCCGGAATGGATGTAAGTAATGTAATAATGGAAAAATAACTGTTAAATATCAAATATATGAATATAAATGCACAAATATTATACACTGTGACCGTATATTCCGAAAATCATGTGGGGCTGCTGACTCAGATTTCGAATATTTTCACGCGCAGATTTATCAACATCGAAAGCCTTACGGTTTCAGCTTCGGCGATAAAAGGCATACACAAGTTTACGATAACCTGTTACAGCGACAGTAAATCAATAGAAAAACTAGTCAGACAGATAGAAAAAAAGATAGACGTACTGACGGCATATTATTATCTTGAAGACGAGATAATTTCCCGCGAAATAGCCCTGTTCAAGGTAACTACGTCAGCTTTGCTGGCGAATAGTACGGTGGAAAGCCTTGTAAACAAATATAACGCAAAAATTATCGAAGTCAATAATTTATACACCGTTATAGAGAAAACAGGCGGGAAAACCGAGATCCGGGAACTGTTTGAAGAACTCGAACCTTACGGGATATTGCAGTTTGTGCGATCGGGAAGCGTATCTATCACAAGGTCGAAATACGAACAGCTGTCGGATGTGACAATGTGTTGAGATTTTAGATTTACGATTTCTTTTGACAGAATTTTCCTTTTTTTTGACATGATTAACAGACTTTTCCCGGGAACCCTAACAGGGTTGGAAACCCTGTTAGGGTTCCCGGGAAAAGTCTGTTAATTATGAAAATTATGTTAATTATGTCAAAAAAAGTTATTCGTTTCTTTTTATCACGTAGTGGGACAGGTTTATTAATGACTGTTTTGCGGGTGAATCGTCGAAGCCTGAAATCAGAGATACCGCCTTGTCCACATATTTTTCGGCGACGGATGTGGCATAGGCCAGGCCGTTGTTTTCGAGAACAAAATCTCTGACAGTTGCAATATGTTTCCGGTCTGCCGACGACTGTTTGACGCATTTGAGGATTTCCTTTTGCTTTTTACTGTCCGCCTGTTTCATGGCATGGATCAGCGGCAGAGTGATTTTCCGTTCGACGATGTCATTGCCTGTCGGTTTTCCAAGCAGGTTTGTTTTCTCGTAATCGAAAATATCGTCTCTTATCTGGAAAGCCATCCCGATATTTTCACCGATTTCGTACATCATTTTGGAGAGATGCGCTGCACCTGACGACTGCGCTCCAACTTCCATTGATGCACCGATTAAGACCGCTGTTTTTTTTCTTATGATTTCAAAATATATCTTTTCAGTAGTATCCATTTCAATGGATTTTTCTATCTGAATCATTTCTCCCACGCTCATTTCGATTATAGGCTGCGCCATGATATTCATAAAATCAAACATTTGATGTTCTGCAATCAGCGACATTGCCTTTGCCATAAGATAATCGCCCGCAAGTACGGCAATGCGCGATGTCCATTCGGCATTGACGGATTTGTTCCCTCTTCGCAGATTTGACTGGTCTACGACATCGTCGTGCACGATAGAGGCCGTATGCACCATTTCAATGGCGGCCGTACCGGCATAAGTCCTGTTATTGAACGGCTCCGAGGGTGCGGATATCAGAGCGGAAAGAAAAACGCATGCAGGCCGTATTTTTTTACCCTGTTTGTCGAAAATATATTGCAGCACCTTGTTGAGCAGGGAGGAATCGGAGTATAAACTCCGGCGATAAAATGTTTCAAATCTGCTCAGTGCGTCTTTTACCTCTTTCGGAAAAGAAGTGTAAATATCGGGAATCCCTTTATGCGAACTGCCGCCGGTACCTGCTGTATTTTCTGTCATTGAGTGAATGATATTTGTCATTGTTTCCTTTCAAAATAAGGTGCAAAATTAGACAAAATTCGGTTATTCCGGTTTCGATATGCGTGCATACAAGTCATAATCGTCTGTATCAATAATTTCTATTTCGGTAAAATCGCCCGGACAAGGGTCTGTTCCGGTTTTTTCTATCAGTATTTCCTGATCTATTTCGGGTGAATCGTGCTCCGAACGGCCAATAACGAAACCGTTTTCAATCCGGTCTATAATGACCTTCATCCGCCGATGTTTTTTAGCGCTGTTCATTTCCCCGGATATTCTGTTCTGTATCGACATGATTTCATCCGCTCTTTCCATTTTCCTGACATTGCTTATGGAATCCTTAAAGTTAAGAGCGGAAAATGTACCCTCTTCCGCCGAATAGGGGAAAACGCCCAGCCGCTCGAAACGGATGTCTTCGACAAACTGTTTCAGTTCGTTAAAGGCCTTTTCCGTTTCTCCCGGATGTCCGACCATTATGGTCGTTCTAAGTGCAAGAGAGGGTATCTCCTTACGGATTCGCTCTATGAAACTGTAAGTTTCCTTTCCGGTTATGCCCCGCCGCATTTTGCCGAGAACGCCGTCGCTGATATGCTGAAACGGAATATCCAGATATTTACATATTTTAGGATTGTCTCTTATCGCGTATATCAAATCGTCGGGGAAGGAAGCGGGATAGGCATAATGCAGCCTTATCCATTCGATACCCGGGACTTCCGACAGTCTGTTCAACAAATCCGCAATTCTCCGTTTTTTATACAGATCCAGACCGTAATATGTCGAATCCTGCGCTACGACAATCAGTTCCCGCACACCTCCGGCAGCCGATTTCCGCGCCTGCTCCACCAGTTTTTCCACAGGCTCGGATATGTGTTTTCCCCGTATCAACGGAATGGCGCAGAAACTGCAATGCCGGTTACAGCCTTCCGATATTTTTATGTAGGCGTAATGCGAAGGCGTTGTGATAATCCTGTCGCCGAGAAGACTGTCCCTGAAATCGCCTCCTATGGCTTTGACAATGTCTTTCAGGTTTTTTACCCCGAAAAAACTGTCCACTTCGGGTATTTCATCTCTCAATTCGGTGATATAGCGTTCGGCCAGACATCCGAATACAAACAGTCTGTCGATTATGCCGGCTTTCTTTGCGTGAACAAAATCCAGGATTGTATTTATCGACTCCTCTTTCGCTTCCCTGATGAATCCGCATGTGTTGATAATCACTGTCCCTGCCGATCTGTCGCTGGAATTGTGAACCACTTCAAAACTGTTTCCCGCAAGCTGGGCAATCAGATATTCCGAATCGACAGTGTTTTTTGAACAGCCCAGTGTGACAATGTTTATCTTATTTTTATTCTTATTTTTCAGTGTCCTCATATCCAAAATTAACTTAAACCTCCCACAATTGAAGCGGAGATCAGTGCGGCAAGTGTTCCGCCGAGTAAGGCTCTCATTCCTAAAACCGAGAGTGTTGCCCTTTGATTCGGGGCGATTGAGCCGATTCCTCCGATTTCGACGCCCACAGAGGCGAAATTTGCGAAGCCGCACAGTATGTATGTGGCGATTACGGCCGATTTTGTTTCCGTAAACACATCGGATGCTATCATGTTTGACAGTTCGCTGTATCCTACAAATTCGGTAAGGATGATTTTCTGTCCCAAAAGCTGTCCGACTAACGGAACATCCTGAATGGCGACGCCCGTAAGCCAGATAACCGGTGCAAAAACGTATCCGAGAACAAGCTGCATTGACAGTTCGGTGTGACGCCCGTCTGTGAGGTTTGATATTATCGAGTTTACACTCTCGTCGAAGGAGTAGAATATGGCGGCGGTTACGAACAGCAGCGACAGGATGCCAAAGCCTGTTACACAGTACCTGATCCGTGCAAGTCCGGCTCGCGGGGATTTGTTTTTACGCAAAAGGATTATCCTGTATGCCAGACATCCCCCGACAGCCGAAAGACAGAAAAGCAGGGATGAAACCAGTTTGAAGTTTCCCAGACGGGAGAGGATACCGTTACCTCCGGCAATCAGGGCGTAAAACACAAGCAGCATTGCCGCCACGTTTCCGGCGAGTTTCAGACCGTCTACTGTCCCGATACTGACGGCTTCGAGAACGTTCGCTCCGAGTCTGTCTTTTGAGATTTCGACGTTGCGTCCCACGGATTCGGTTTGCGGGACAAGTATTTTCGATATCACAATCGCTCCGGGTGCAGCCATGACCGAGGCTGTCAGCAGATGCCTTGCAAACTGTATTTCGAGTTCGGGGATTCCGTTTCCGAGCATCCCGATGTATGCAGCCAGAACCCCTCCCGCCATGGTAGACATTCCGGCCGTCATTACGAGCATCAGTTCCGATTTGCTCATCTTCGAGATATACGGTTTTACGACCAGCGGCGCTTCGTTCATCCCGACAAAAATGTTTGCAACCGTCGACAGACTTTCCGCTCCCGACAGTTTTATCAGTCTGGACATCAGCCAGGCAAACAGCCATACAATTTTCTGCAGTATACCGAGATAAAACAGCAAACTTGTGAATGCCGAAAAGAAAATAATGGTAGGCAGTATTTGCAGAGCAAAGATATAACCGAATTTACCGGTATCGATAAACGCTCCGAACAGAAACTCGCTTCCCGCTTTTGTCCAGCCAAGTACGGCGACAAAACAGGATCCGAAAAAATTGAAAAAATCCTGTACCGGAGTTACAAACATTACCAGGAAAGCAATAAGAATCTGTATTGCAAGACCCTTTATCACCGTATTCCACGATATTGACTTGCGGTCGGTACTGAACAGCCATGCGACGAATATCAGTACGGCTATCCCGAACATCGCTCTCACAATGGAAAGCATGTCGAAATTAAAAGACACAGTTGACATAATTTATTGTTTTTGATATAATTTCTTTTTTTGACATGATTTCTTTTTTTTTGACAGAATTAACATAATTTTCAAAATTAACAGATCTGTAAATTTTGAAAATTCTGTTAATTCTGTCAAAAAACATTCTGTTAATTCTGTCAAAAAAAATCATAAATACTACATGTTTTCCAGCAGGAATTTCAGCCTGTCGGGTGTGATATTGTTCTCTAATTTACCGTTTTCGACATAAGATATCCGGCCGGTTTCTTCGGATACGACTACGGCGACGGCGTCGGTTATTTCCGTGATTCCGAGAGCGGCGCGGTGACGCATTCCGAAATATGCCGGAACGGCCATGTTTTCGCTTGACGGCAGTACGCATCTTGCCGCATGGATTTTGCTGTTCAGTATGATCACGGCGCCGTCGTGAAGCGGGGCGTTTTTGAAGAATATGTTTTCCAGCAGTCTGGCATTCATCTGCGCATCGATCAGGTCGCCCGTTTCCACGTACATTTGCAGCGAAGAGATACGCCCTATGACAATCAGCGCGCCGGTACTTTTTTCGGCCATGTTCGAACATGCTTCGGCAACGGTCTGCGCCGTGACTGTCCGGGACTTGACGCTGTCTTTGCCCGAGAAAAATCTGCGGAGGATCGAATTTCGCGAACGGGCTACGTACGTTGTTCCCACATGCAGCAGAAACCGCCGTATCTCCTGCTGAAACAGTATGATAAGGGCTATCATGCCGACACCGATAAACTGTCCGAGTATCGTGCTCATCATTTCCATCTTCAGCGCCTTTACGATCAGATAAATGACGTAAAACAGAATGACGGCAATGAATATGTTCAGGGCTGCCGTACCTTTTATCAGTTTGTATACCTGATAGAGTATGACTGTGACCATCAGTATGTCAAGAATATCAATATATGAAAAATTTATAAAATCCATTTATACGGAATATTTATTTACCTCGGTGAACACTTTTAGCGCATCGGAGGTCTCTTTCACATCGTGTACCCTCAAAATGTCCGCACCGTTTTGCAAAGCTAAGACATTTCCGGCAATTGTAGCGGCCAAAGATTCTTCGGGAGTGAGATTCAGCAGTTTGTAGAACATGGATTTACGCGATATGCCGACGAGTACGGGCTGTTCGAGTATCCTGAAAGCGTCGAGTCCGGCAAGAAGTCTGTAATTGCCTTCGAGCGTTTTGGCAAATCCGAATCCGGGATCTATAATTATGTCGGTTACTCCCGCTTCTCTCAACTGTTCTTTTTTTCTCACGAAATACGAAATTATTTCGGTGACAATGTCTTCGTAAGTACAGTTTTCGCTGTTCCGCATCGTCTGGGGCGTACCGCGGATATGCATTGCAATATACGGCAGTCCTGTTTTTCCCGCATAAGGAATCATTTGACTGTCCATATCTCCGGCCGATATGTCGTTGATGATGAAACAGCCGAACTCTTCATAAAGCCGTTTCACGATATTTGCGCGGAAAGTGTCCACAGATATAAAGGTATCGGGAAAATGTTTTTTCACCAGCGCCATCGCAGGCCTTATACGGCTGTATTCCTCCTTTTCATCTGTATGAACAGCGTCGGGACGCGACGAATAAGCGCCGATGTCAATAACCGTTCCGCCTTCGGAAAGAATGGTTTCCGCCCTGTCTACGATTGCCTTTTCGCCCGATATGCGACTCTTTGCGTAAAACGAATCCGGGGTGACATTCAATATCCCCATAACCGCAGGCCTGGACAGATCCAGCAGCCTGCCCCCACAGTTTACCGTACGCTTTTTACTGAATATCATGTTTCCAATGTTTAAATACGGTGCAAATATATGAACTTTTTCCAATAACCGAAACCCGAAGGAATAACCGGGAAAAGGACTGCGGGATTTTGGGGAGGCGGGAACGTGTTTTCTACCTGCATGTCATCCCTGACGGGAACATCACCGAATGACATCGAATATCATCGAATGACATCGAATAACATCGAACATCATCGAATGACTTCGTTTTGCTTTTATTCCCCGCGCGGTCTATTTTTGTGAATTGGATATGCGATCAGCCTGCCGGCATGCAGACGAAGCAATCTGCGACGGGTCGTCATTGCGAGGAGCGGTAGCGACGAAGCAATCCAGAAATCCACGACTTTCTGGATTGCTTCGTCGCTGCGCTCCTCGCAATGACGCTTTTCGCAATGTCCTTATAACAAGCTTTTACCCGACCTGTCGTCATTGCGGGGAGCGGTAGCGACGAAGCAATCCAGAAATCCACGACTTTCTGGATTGCTTCGTCGCTGCGCTCCTTACAATGACGCTTTTTGTAATGTCCTTACAGCAAGCTTTTACCCGCCTCATCGTCATTGCGAGGAGCGCAGCGACGAAGCAATCCAGAAAATCGTGGATTTCTGGATTGCTTCGTCGCTG
>JAISPE010000024.1 GCA_031275145.1 Prevotellaceae bacterium
TATTCGGACAAAATTCTGTTTCCGGCAATTTCTGGGAGAATCCGTCGATTGTCGATGAGGGGAAGGAACCTCCCCGCGCCGATTTTATACCGTATGCCAGCCTGTCGCAATTGCTGGCAGACAATAAATTCGCTTCTCCATACGTGAAAAGCCTGAACGGTGTATGGAAATTCCGTTTTGCGGAAAATGTCGCCTCGCGTCCGGTTGATTTTTATGCGGAAAATCTGGACGAAAGCGCATGGAAAGACATTAAAGTACCCGCAAGCTGGGAAACACAGGGCTTTGGCGTGCCTGTTTACACCAATATCAGGTATATTTTCCCTGCCAATCCTCCCTATACGGACAGTAACGATCTGCCCATAGGCAGTTATCGAACATGGTTTGAATTGCCCGATTCGTTTGACGGTAAAGAGATTTTTCTTTATTTCGGCTCTATCTCGGGCGCTGCAACCGTTTATGTGAACGGGCAAAAGGTCGGTTATTCCAAGGCAGCCAAAACTCCGGCCGAATTTAACATCTCGCCATATTTGAAAAAGGGGAAAAATCTGCTGGCCTTGCAGGTATTCAAATGGAGCGACGCCTCCTATCTTGACGATCAGGATTTCTGGAGGCTGGCAGGTATTGAGCGCGACGTATTGCTGATTGCACGTCCGACGGTTTCAATCGAAGACTTTTTTGTAAACGGCGACCTGGACAGGAACTACAAAAACGGTATTCTTTATGCCGACATTGATATCCGCAATTTCTCCGGTCAAAAAACTGGCGCATTTCAGGTAGAAGTGTCTTTGCTGGATGAAAATCAAAAAAACATACTGACAAAGAAATTAACCGTCAAAAACATCGAAGTAAAGCAGGTACAGACCGTTTCGTTTTCGGCGAATGTCCCGTCGCCAAAACTGTGGAGCGCCGAATATCCCAATCTGTACACCGTAAGCATTGAACTTAAAGACAGTAAGGGACAGACTCTGGAACTTGCCGGATGCCGTACCGGATTCCGTAAAGTGGAAATACGCAATAAACAGCTGCTGATTAACGGAAAACCGATACTCATTTGCGGTACAAACATGCACGAACATCACGAACAGTACGGCCATTACGTGGACGATGCCACCAAACTGAAAGATATACAGCTACTGAAACTGTACAATTACAACGCTGTCCGCACAAGCCATTATCCGCAAAGTCCGGAAGTATACAAGCTGTGCGACAAATACGGACTTTATGTTGTGGACGAGGCAAACCTCGAAGCACACGGACTGGACGGTTTCGACCGCAAACGTCATCCTTCGTTCATCGAAAGCTGGAAAGAACAGCATCTTGACCGCACTGTCCGCATGTTCGAACGCGACAAAAACAATCCAAGCATTATCGGATGGTCTTTGGGTAACGAAAGCGACTTTGGCCCCAACTACGAAGCTACTTACACGTGGCTGAAAGAAAATGACAGGGCTAAAAGACCCGTACAGTGCAGCCGGGCTTATGAAAATCCTTTCTCCGATATTGTCTGTCCCATGTATCACCGTATAGAAAATATGGAACAGTATGCGCAGAAAAGCGACGCTTACCGTCCTTATATACAGTGTGAATATGCTCACGCCATGGGCAACAGTACCGGTAATTTCCAGGAATTTTGGGATGCGGTGATGAAATATCCTGTCCTGCAGGGCGGATTCATCTGGGACTGGGTGGATCAGGGATTGCAGGCGTTCGACGAACAGGGTCGAAAATACTGGGCTTACGGAGGCGATCTGGGCGGTCACCGCTGGACACACGACGAAAACTTCTGCGCCAACGGTCTGATCAATGCCGACCGGACAGTACATCCCGGTATCCACGAGGTGAAAAAGGTATATCAGCCTGTCTGGATGAAAGCTTCGGATATCGAAAAGGGCAAAATAATACTGAGCAATCATCATCTGTTTACCGACCTCGACGCCTACGATTATCGCTGGGAACTGTACCGCAACGGCGATCCTGTTCAGACGCAGAGTATTTCCGTGAGTGGAAAACCCTTGTCGGATACGGAAATCACTGTTCCGCTGCCCGATATTGCTTTTGGAGACGGTAACGAATATTTTCTCCGTCTGAAAGCCTTTACACGACAGGCTACCGGTCTGATTCCGGCAGGTCACGAAGTGGCTGCGGAAGAGTTTGCTTTTCCCAAAAACCGTTTCTTAGCGCAGCCGGCGCCGCAGGGCGAATTGAAAATCGATCGCAATGACCGTGATGTCAGATTCGCAAGCGGCGACGTGAAAGGAACAGTTTCTCTGACACGCGGCCTGCTTACCGAATATTCCTGTCAGGGTAAACGGCTGATAACCTCCTCCCCGACACCCAACTTCTGGCGCGCACCCATTGACAATGATTTTGGCAGAGGACTTCAGCGCAACAGTAATGTCTGGCGTACGGCAGGCAACGAACTCGTTGTGACCGGCGTCGAAGTCAAACCGGCTACTGCCGAAGGTGTGGAAATTATTATTTCACAGCGTATCAAATATCTGAATATCCCGTACTCTACCGTTTACTTTATCCGCAACGACGGCTCGGTGAAGGTATCGGCATCCATGGACATGACAGGAATAGAACATCCCGAACTGCTGCGATTCGGTATGAAGTTACAGCTTCCGTCGAACTTTGACAATGTCATGTATTACGGCAAAGGCCCGTGGGAAAACTACAATGACCGCAATCGCTCGGCTTTCGTCGGAAAATACAAATGCAATGTGAACGACCTGGGGTACTCATATATCCGTCCACAGGAAAACGGCTACCGCACAGAAGTACGTACCGTTTCATTCACCGACAGCAAGGGCTTCGGAATACGGTTTGAAGGATATGATTTGCCGTTCTGCTTCAACGCCAGGTATAACTCCGACGAAGATATGGATCCGGGATTGACTAAAAAACAACAGCATGCAACAGATATAGATCCGCGCAGACAACTGCACGTAAATATCGACCTCAAACAGCTGGGTCTCGGCGGCGACGACAGCTGGGGCGCAACTCCCCTGAAACAGTACCGTATGCTCGACAATGTTTATTCGTATTCGTATGTGATAACGGCGGCAAAATAAAGGGCTGTTTCTTTTTACCGGTAGAATAGAACGGATAGACCTCATGTAAAGTCTCCCCCACTCTACTCTACCGGTAAAACTCACAATTCTTTTGACATAATTAACAGAATTTTCATAATTAACAGACTTTGTAAATTTTGAAAATTCTGTTAATTATGTCAAAAAAAAGGGGAATTTTGCCGTATACCCCTCAACAGGCGCTTGTCGAGATGCTCAACAGTAGAGGGAGGCATGATGTCGACAGGCGTTTGTCCATATCATTGTCTGAACTGTGATTTTTATGATTTACATGATTTTTTTGATGTCATCCGTCAATACCCGCGCACAGCGAAGACGCTACGCAGGGCCTGCAGGGGATAACATCTCCAAGCCCTGCATCTTCGGCCTGCATGTTCACACAGTGAGCGCTCCATTCGTTTCGGCGTTGATTTTATCTATTATGACACTGAGGTTTTCGGGATTTTCCGAAAAATTGACAATATCTACATTTATGACTAATGATTTATTTTTGTAACTTTCAATCCACTGGTCGTATCTGTTGTTTAAACTTTGCAGATAATCCATCCGTATACTGTTTTCGTATTCGCGTCCTCTTTTTTGAATTTGCCGCACAAGGGTAGGGACGGAGGCTTTCAGGTATATCAGCAAAGTCGGCGGGGAGACAAGCGTCATCATCAGGTCGTACAAAGATTCGTATGTTTCAAAGTCTCTTGGCGACATTAATCCCATACCGAGCAGAGTAGGAGCGAAGATACATGCGTCTTCATAAATTGTGCGGTCCTGTATCACCGAGTTGTTGTTTTTTTGAATATCCAGAATATTTTTATACCGTCTGTGCAAAAAATATATCTGCAAATTGAAAGACCACTGTCTCATATCTTCATAAAAATCGGCGAGATATGGATTTCCCTCTTCTTCGTCGTACATGACTTCCCAGGCATAATGACGGGCAAGTAACGTTGCCAGAGTTGTTTTTCCGCTGCCGATATTTCCGGCTATGGCTATATGCATAATATTAAAATCTTAAATGTTTAATAGAAGTGTCGTCGTGTTTGATGAGTGTTAAAGCTTCAATGCCGATTTTGAGATGAGTGTCTACAAAATTTTCGGTGACTTTCCTGTCGCTTTCGGCAGTTTTAATTCCTGTAGAAACCATCGGCATATCGGAAGTGAGCAGCAATGCTCCCGTACTTATATTGTTTGCAAATCCGACGGTGAAGATTGTTGCCGTTTCCATATCTATTGCCAGGCAGCGTATGCTTTTAAGATATTCCTTGAAAGTGTTATCATGTTCCCAGACCCTGCGGTTAGTCGTGTAAACCGTTCCCGTCCAGTAGTCAAGACCCCTGTTTATGATAGCGGAAGAAACAGCCCGCTGCAAACTGAAAGCAGGCAGGGCGGGAACTTCGGGAGGAAGATAATCTCTTGATGTTCCGTCTCCCCTGATCGCCGCAATGGGTAAAATCAGGTCGCCGAGACTGTTTTTTTCTTTCAGCGTCCCGCATTTTCCGAGAAAAAGAACTGCTTTCGGCTCTATGGCAGATAAAAGATCCATAACTATCGCAGCGTTCGGACTGCCCATGCCAAAATTAATCATGGTTATCTCGTCTGCCGTCGCGCATGTCATGTTTGCATTTTCATCGGCAACAGATACGCCGTTCCATTCTGTGAACAGACTCATGTATTTTTTGAAATTGGTCAGCAGTATATACTTGCCGAATTTTTCAAGCGGACATCCCGTATACCTTGGCAGCCAGTTGGCGACAATATCTTCTTTTGTTTTCATTACTGTTTGATGATATAAAAGTCCCGCAGGGACAATACTTTATTAACCGTTATATTCTGTCTGTCCGGCTTCGCCGATTTAAAGATTGACTGCATCATTTTATATTAAAAGTACTCATTACAGCCCTGTGATCCGAAGGATAGTCCTGGATAACGATATCGCTTTCGGGCGTTTTTTCACCCACAATCCCGGATTCGACAACCGTTACCTTATCGCCCCAAAATAAAACAAAATCAATACGATCCATAACCTCTTTTTCGGCCGGTCTGGGAGTCCATGTATGCCCCGGATGTGCGACCTCGTCGGGATATACTGTTCTGTACGAATCTTTTAATCCGGTCTGTTCATGCAATTTTTTGGTAGCAGGCCACGCTACAGGTATTTTGCACAGACCGGCTTCCGCAGCGCGTTTTGTCCAGTCCAGACACGAAGGCTCGTTGAAATCGCCGGTAAGAAAGACAGGTATTTTATCAGCCTGAATCTTCGTTATTTCGGCAATGACAAGTTCTACATCGTTTTTACGTGCGTTCCATGCCGAAGCGATTGCCTCTTCTTCCGTGTACAGCGTCCCGCCGCAATATTCCATGCCGTTAAGCCTGTATGGCTCATACGGACAGTGATTCAGATGTATATTGAACATCCATACATACCTGTTTTTGCCGATTTGAAGTTTTACCCCTGTTCCCGATGCGGTAGAATCGACAACGGGATATTTGCTGATAATGGCGCAGCCTTTTCCCAGTAAACTTGCATACACGTGGACAGAAGGCCATCCCAAACTTTCAGCAATGGTTGCAGCGGCATTTTTCGTCTCTTCCTGTATTCCGACAATCTCGGCTCCGCTCTCCCTGACTACAGCAATGGTACGTTCAATAGATTTGCCGCCTCCCACCCAGATGTTGAAACTCATCACGCGCAGTGTGTCGCCCGATGTACGGACATTGCCTGCACAGGCGCTCATGAACAATATCCCTGTAAAAACAACTAATATACTCTTTTTCATAATTATTATACTATTTAAACAAATAAATTAACATCGCAAAATTAAATGAAAATTCCGGATTTACAGGTTAAATCTTTTGTTGGGGGTGTACGACAAAATTCCCTTTTTTTTTGACAGAACCTTTAGCTCGAAGAAGTCAATTAACAGACTGTGTAATTATGAAAAAAGATGCTACGCCGAAGCACGTATTGACGGATGAAATCAAAAAATCATTTTAATCACAAAATTTACATATTTAAGTGAAGGAAAATTAACAAGGTATCACAGTTTCTCATGCAGGGCAGGGTGTTCAAATGTAGACAAAAGACCTGATTTACACCTAATTTTTACAACAAACCAACCTTTCATATAACTAAGGAGCGGTCAATAAATAAAGGTATTAATTATTAATTTATTTTCCGGCATCCCATCAATGGCCTGCCTGACGGCAGTCAGGG
>JAISPE010000090.1 GCA_031275145.1 Prevotellaceae bacterium
ATCATTTTTCGGATCCAGATATTTTCCCATAACCGTGTTTTTTTAAAATTCGCGTGCAAAGATAATGATTTATTATATAATTCAAGTTTCCCGCCAAAATTTTATTCGGTTGAATCAGACGGTCAGCAGATTTTAGATTTTAATCAAATGAGGACAGCCGGCGGAAGCGGATTGCGGTAAAGGGAAGCAATGACGGTAGAGACGGGATTGCTTTGTCGCTGCATTGTCTAAATGCTATGAAACAACGGGAACGGCAGGTTATAAAAATACGGAGAACGAATTTTTATGAAAAATGAAAAATGAAAAAAAATTTGCACAGTTTAAATATATGTTCTAATTTTGCGCCGTTTTTGAATGATATAATTTTATTAAAATAAATGTGTAACAATTTGAAACTGTGTTAAAGATAGATAATACATACAACAATTCGGGATTATTTGGCAAATTTTTGTTGAATAATTTGGGTAATTCATTTATTTTGTTAGAGAGAGAATAGAAGTAAAGACATATTTTGCTTTTGCCGCTTCATATATCTATTATACGAGCGGTTTTTTATTTCCCGGTTTCAAATTAATTGACTGTTGATATGGGTAAAGAAAAGAAATTGGGAATAGATCATATCTATGTGGTACATGCGCCCAAAGGATATGAGCAACATGAGAAACGTTTGCACCGGATTTTAGGAGATCAATACGGATTTGATTTTGAATTTTTGGATAAAGATGATGAGGATTTAATTCCATTATACTTTGTCGAAGACATCTACCGGGTTATGAACAGAGGAGCGATTATGTGTTCCTTAAATCATATTATGTTCTACGAAACAATTGTACGGAGAGGAGATAAAATAGCGCTTGTGCTGGAAGACGATCCTTATTTCTCGAAACATTTTTTGACACATCTACGACAAACTGTAACAGAAGCTAAAACATTACAGCCAGGTTTTTTTATATCGCTTGAAAATTCGACATTGAAATTTCCGCCCCGAAAAGCAATTAGAAAAGGGAAATATATTTATGAAGCTTCGTCGGGGAGATGTGCCGGAGCATATCTTATAGATAATACTGCGGCAAAAAATATAATCGCCCGGTTAAAACTGCATAAATGTGACAAAGTAATCGACCACTGGCATAATGACCTTATCGCAGAAAACGTATTTTAAATGTATTGGGCACATCCTGCCTGCGTGGAGCAAGGCTCTATCAGCGGAAGAATGAGTTCGAACAATTCTACTCAACATGCAGGAATAATGCGCCGTATTAGCTGGATAGCTCAAAAAATTTATAAAACATATATACTGTCTTTGTTTAGATAATAAAAGCGGGAAGGCTCCGGCGCTTACATTTTTTTCCTTTCAGTAACGACAAAATTTTTCAGATAGAAAGGTTCGAAATAAGCAGTATTTTCGAACTGTCTGTTGATAAAAGCTTCGACAGCCGGCCGTACAAGTCCCGATGCCGAACTTTCGATGTCCGCAAATACGGCATTGGGGCTTTTGATTATCTCTTTACATTTGTTTGCTCCGCTGCCGAAAAAGCATATTGGTCGGGCGGACAGGATTTCAGCGAAACTGTTTTCGGAAATTATCATCGCTTCCGTATCGGACAACTGTTTCAACGACAGGTCGAACAGAGCGGTATAGACTTCCAGCCTGCGTGCGTCGATCATCGGGCAGTATATAAGTTGCGGGGAAACAGGCGTCAACGTATCATTGCATACCGAAGCCAGCGATAACAGGCTGTTTACGGCAATCAGCGGCCTGTCTGTTCCATAGCATATTCCCTTGGCTGTGGCTACTCCTATCCTCAATCCGGTATACGAGCCGGGACCCTTGCTCACGGCTACGGCGTCGATATCCCTATACGAAAGCCCCGAGCATTTAAAAACATCGTCAATAAAGACAGACAGGTATCTGGAATGTTCCCTGCCTTCGCTTTCTTTCAGCGCAATGATTTCCTCTCCTTTCGACAGGGCTACAGAACAGTTGTCTCCTCCGGTTTCGATACCAAGAATTATACAGTCCAATTGATTAACTCCCGCTTGTTTTATTTCAGTTATATAACGGACTGGAACTGTTCGAGAAAACGGACATCATTTTCGAAATATAACCTCAGGTCCTTTACCTGCCATTTGAGCATGGCCAGACGTTCGACGCCCATTCCGAAAGCGAATCCGGTATATTCTTTACTGTCTATACCGCATGCGGTCAGGACATTCGGGTCAACAATTCCGCAACCGAGAACTTCGAGCCATCCCGTATGTTTGCAGATATTGCATCCTTTACCGCCACATATTTTACACGACACATCCATCTCGGCCGAAGGTTCGGTGAAAGGGAAAAACGAAGGCCGGAGTCTTATCTGCGTATTTTCGCCGAACATTTCGCGGGCAAAATACAGCAGTGTCTGTTTCATGTCGGCAAACGACACGTTTCTGTCGATATACAGACCTTCGACCTGATGAAAAATACAGTGCGCCCTTGCCGAAATCGCCTCGTTGCGGAATACTCTTCCCGGACAGACAACCCTTATCGGCGGCTTTTGTCTTTCCATAGTCCTTACCTGTATGGAACTTGTGTGCGTTCTCAACAGTATGTCGGGATTCTGTTCTATGAAAAAAGTATCCTGCATATCTCTTGCCGGATGGTCGGGAGGAAAATTCAGGGCGGAAAACACATGCCGGTCATCCTCGATTTCCGGTCCGTCGGCAACGGTGAATCCCAGACGGGTAAATATTTCCAGTATTTCGTTTTTTGCCAGAGAAACAGGATG
>JAISPE010000096.1 GCA_031275145.1 Prevotellaceae bacterium
TCCTCTGCAAGTCCTTATGTATTCATGCACGGACCGACGTTTATGGGCAACCCTTTAGCCTGTGCGGTAGCCTGTGCAAGTCTGGAACTCGTGACCGGAAACTCTGTTCTTGAAAAAATCGGGAAGATAGAAGCTCAGCTGAAAACGGAACTTCAGGAGGCGTGGGACATAAATTCGGTTACAGACGTAAGAGCGCTGGGCGCTATCGGAGTGATCGAAGTCAAAGAAAATGTCGATCTGAAAAAGATACAGCCTCTGTTTGTCGAAAACGGCGTATGGATACGCCCGTTCGGAAAACTGATATACGTAATGCTTCCATATATTATTACACAGGACGAACTGAGCGCTCTTGTCAAAGGTATGATAAAAACAATACGGATGTACGACAAAATTCCTTCTTGACAGAATTTACTTTTTTGACAGAATTCCCCTTTTTTTTGACATAATTAACAGAATTTTCATAATTTACAAATCTGTTAATTATGAAAAATCTGTTAATTATGTCAAAAAAAACTTATTCTGTCAAAAAAAGACGGCTGTCACCGCATCATCAGAACTGCGAAGCAGTTCAACTCCTTCGGAGTTGGGTCGGGGGTTGCTGCTGTCCCCGAACTGCACTGCGTTTGTTCGGGGTTATTCATATTGAAATCCTTCGGACTTCCGACAAGCGTCATCACGCTTTTCAGTTGCGGTACAAAACGGATATTCGCAATGACGATGGAAACAGGATTGCTTCGTCTGCCTGCCGGCAGGCTGGTCGCATATCCAACTCACAAATTTGGACAGTTGGCAGTATAATATGACGGTTTGAATTTTGTCGTCAATATTGTAAAAAAAATAATAACTTTGCGGCGGAAAATTTTTCATGGATAAGGCCGTTTTTGAAGGAAAAATGTAAAATGCAGGGAAAATTTGTATAACAGTGTTCCGATTTTTTTGAAGAAAGGGGGGGACATTAAGAACAAAAACGGCATTTTTATCTGTTTGAGCATATTTGTATAAAAAATTATAAAATATAATAATGAAATGAAACGATATCGAATTTTATCAGTAATGGCGGTTTTAGCGGTAATTGCGATATGTCCGTCACACTCGTATGTGCCGTCGCCGGATGATGCGCTTGTTCGCGCCGTCAATCTTGAGCGTGCCGTCAATGGAGGAAAACTTTCCGAAGAACAGTTTACACAAACCGTATCGGAACTGTTGGATTTACCGGAAAATACTCCGGATGCGGTATTTATCCGCGCTCTTATTCATGCCTCCGCCGCCCAGCGGGTCGGACAGGCAAACAACGATGCTGCGGTACGGTATTCCGAAGAATCGCTGTCGGAAGATTCGCGCTGGTTGCGTTTCTATGCCGGCGTCAGTCACGACGATGCCGTTCTCTACGACTATATCCGTCATCTTGCGCTCGAAAACAAACTTTTGTCCGCCGATTCCCTGCGTGCGGAAGTTGAGCGGTATTCCGTTCGCGCCGGCCGGATGAACGAAACGGAAGTTGCCGGTATCCTGCGCGATATTCTGGACAGAATGCGCAACGCCGACGCTGTCGCCTGTCGCGGCTACTGGCTCGATGCCCGTCGCAAAATGCGGTCTGTTGCCCTGAAACATTCGGGAATAGGCGACAGTCTCATTCTTTTTACCCGTCATGGCTATCACCACAAGCCCAATGTTTGCGGCGCTCATGTTTCGTGGGCATACAAGCCCGGAGGCGATTTGCTCACTGTCTCTCTGCGCGACGGCTCCGCCGAGCCTTTACTGAAAGGACGTCTCGGTCCCGGACATCTTCACGGTCTTGACATCCGGTTTGACGCCGGACGGGCTGTGTTTGCATACGCTCCGCAGTTGAACTGGCCCCCGCCTGCCGAATATGAAACGGTATGGCCCAAACCCCAGCCGTCCAACTGCAATTTCGCCTACGAACTGCGCGAACTCACCGAGCCCCCGCATCTTTACGAAATTGATCTGGCGACAGGCGCTATTACTCAACTGACCGACCATAATTACTGGAGCGATACGGAGCCGATATATCTGCCCTCGGGCGAAATTGTCTTTGCCAGCGACCGTTCGGCGCATTCGCCCTCGTGCGATTCGTGGAACAACGACCTCACCGACCTCAATCTCTACAAGCTCGCCGCCGACCGTAAAACAATTCGCCGGCTGCTCAATCACAAGGATATCGACACGCATCCGCGCCTGCTTAACGACGGCTCGATCGCTTATTTGCGCTGGGAATATCAGGAACGTAACTTTATGGAAATTCATTCTCTCTGGGTTACCCGTCCCGACGGTACGGGAGTCGATGCTATTTTCAAACAGCATCTTCCCCAACCGTACAGCGTACGCCTTGCCACGCCGACGAATGTGCAGGGCAGCCGTTTTGTCGCCGTCGCTACCGGTCATCACGCTCTTCCGCAGGGATCGCTTGTTATTCTCAATCCGAACGCAGGCGTAAACAGTCTCGACGGACTTAATGTTGTTACTCAGGGCATGTGGATCAATGAGGGGAAAGTTCCAGGACAGACCGTTCCCGAAGGCGGACGCGTCGAAGCCGGAGGGTTTTACACCGATCCGTATCCTGTAAACGAAACAAGTTTTCTGGCATCGTACGCTTTTTCTTCTCCCCGCGCACGCCGCTATACTTACGCAAAAGCCGATGTGGACGCTAACGGATACGGTATTTACTTAGTTGATGTTTATGGAAATAAAGAGTTGCTTTATCGCAATCCGTGGATAGGCGCATACAACGCTCTTCCGCTACGCTCGCGCAACATGCCGCCCGTCCTTGCCGACGTAACCGACCGCAGCAAGAATTATGCAACCTGCGTCATTACCGATATTTACCAGGGACTGGAAGACGTTCCCCGCGGCGATATTCACTACGTCCGCATCAGCGAAGCCCTGCCCTGGCCTATTGTTCCGCGCGAAGGAGTGAAACGCTGGGTCAGCGAATGGACAAACACCGATAAAAATGCTACCCGCTGGTGTCCCGTTCGCGTCATCGGCACTGTTCCGGTTGAAGCCGACGGCAGCGCTCATTTTAAAGTTCCCGTCAGCGACAATGCGTCTGTTTATTTTCAGGCTCTTGACGAGAATTACATGGAAATACGCCGTATGCGTTCCAGCGTTTCTTTTGCTCCGGGCGAAATCCGCAGCTGTACCGGCTGTCACGAAACGCAGTCCACCTCTGTTGATCTCCGCAAAACTCCGCGCGCGCTTACCCGTTCGGCAAGCGAGCCTGTCCCGCCATCCTGGGGAGCCGATAATCCGATTCACTATCCGCGCGATATTCAGCCGGTTTTCGACCGTAACTGCGTGTCCTGTCACAGTGGCGACAAACCCGAAGGCGGTCTTGACTTTTCTCCGGAGAAATCTTTCCGCACTGTCCGCGATAAGAAACTTGTTGTCATCAGTAACTGTAACATGGACGGCAGTATCACAAAAATCAAACAGTTCGGCTCGCATGTAAGCAAACTGACGCAGGCAGTACTCAATCACAAAAAACAGAATGTCAAACTGACGGATTCCGAATGGCAGTCGCTGGTGACATGGGTTGACGCCAATACTCCATATTCCGGCGAGATGTATCACCGACGGACTGCCGACGGACGCGAAAACGTATGGGGAGAATATACCTGGACGCCCGTATGGGGCTTGCCAAAAGATATTCCCGCACTCGGCGAACAAATCCCGAAAGGATTGATATGGCTCACTGACAAAAAATAGAATTATTTTTTTTTGACAGAATTTTTTTTTGACAGAACTTTTAGCTCGACAAAGTCAATTCACATAATTTGTGAATTATGTGAATTCTGTCAAAAAAATGGCCGGAGACTTGCTTTTAACCCGAGTTCAGTTCATAGTTTTTTAGCGACATATCCATCCCTGACGGGATTTCGGCCATACTCCCTTTCGTGGTGTAACTGAATGAGGTAATGAGTACCCCATTAAAAATTTTAATTCAAAAAATAAATGACTGTTCCCGACCGCCGACCCGTGCCACCCATACCGTATGCTTTAGCTGACGGCATATTCGTGACTGCGCTAAATGTGAAAACGGTCGAGTATTTTTTCGGCATTTCGTCTTGATATTGCGTCGATTTCCATATAATCGTCTAAAGACGGACTGTTAATCGTGTCGGTCATTTCTACCGTTTCCGAGATAAGAGCGTATATATCGTGGTATCTCAACCGTCCATTTAAAAAAGCCTGTACAGCCACTTCGTTTGCCGCATTCACCGTACATGGCACAGTCCCGCCTGCACGAAGAGCTTTGTATGCCATATCCAGACATGGAAACTTTCTGAAATCGGGCTCGGCAAATGTTAAAGCCGGATATTCGGCGAAATCTATTTTTTTGACATTACATTCTATCCTGTCGGGATACGTCAGGGCATACTGTATAGGGACTTTCATACTCGGCTCTCCGAGCTGGGCCTTTATAGCTCCGTCCTTAAACTGTACCATCGAATGGATTATGGACTGTGGATGTACAAGCACCTTAATATCATCGGACGGCGTCGCAAAAAGCCAGTGTGCCTCGATAACTTCAAAACCCTTATTCATCATCGTTGCAGAATCGACGGTTATCTTTGCGCCCATATCCCAGCGGGGATGTTTCAATGCATCTTCCCTTGTCACTGTCGCGAGTTTTTCGGGAGGCAGATTCAGAAACGGCCCTCCCGAAGCAGTCAGGTATATCCGGTCTATCGGCGCATATTCTCCCGCCAGGCACTGGAAAATCGCCGAATGTTCGGAATCAACGGGGATTATCGGAACTCTGTGCTGTACGGCCAGATTCATTACCAGATTACCGGCCACAACCAGAGTTTCCTTGTTTGCCAAAGCAATACTTTTACCCGCTTCTATCGCCCGTATGGTCGGAACAAGACCCGAATATCCGACCAGAGCAACCAGTACCGTGTCGATACTGTTCTGACTTACAACCTGCGCCAGAGCGTCGTTTCCGGCATACACTTTTACGGGATAATCTTTCAACGCATCCGAAACCTGCCGGTATAAATTTTCACTGGCTATTACAACCGCATCCGGCTGAAATAAAATAGCCTGTTTAACAAGTAAGTCGGCGTTGTTATTTGCCGTAAGCGTTTCAACGGAAAACAGATCGGGATGTTCCGCGATAACTTCCAGCGCCTGTGTTCCTATCGATCCCGTTGATCCTAAAATTGCTATTCGTTTTTGCATATATCACTGAAAAACTGTTCACACCCCATTTCATTCCCGACAGGCTGCAAGATTCCGGTCTTTTACTGATTTTCGTTATCAACCAAAAAGCTTTCAGCATCTTTGGCGGCCATACAGCCGCTTGCCGCAGCAGTTACGCCTTGCCGGTAATGCGAATCCTGAACATCTCCCGCAGCAAAAATGCCCGGCACATTCGTAGCCGTAGTCTTTCCCTGCGTTATTATATATCCCTGTCCGTCTGTTTCCACATATTTTTTGAATATGTCGGAGTTGGGGTGGTGACCGATAGCCAGAAAAAAACCGTCAATATTAACAGTTTTCTCTTTGCCGTTATTTGTCAGTAAAATTCCGGTAACTCCGTTTTCGTCGCCCAGGATTTCCTTTGTTTGATGTTCCCAGAGAATTTCGATATTTCCGGTTTTGAACACTCTGTTCTGCATTACTTTTGAGGCTCTCAGGACATTTCTCCTGACAATCATGTAAACTTTGTTGCACAGTCCGGCCAGATATACAGCGTCTTCACAGGCAGTATCTCCGCCGCCCACAACAGCCACATCCTTCTTTTTATAGAAAAAACCGTCGCAGGTAGCGCATGCCGAAATCCCCTGTCCCTTAAACTTTTCTTCGGAAGGAAGACCAAGATATCTGGCCGTTGCGCCGGTAGCGATAATGACTGTTCGCGCAAGTATTTCTTTTCCGTCGCTCGCCCCGAGAACAAACGGTCTTGACGAAAAATCGACTTCCGTAATGTCGCCCGAACGGATATCCGCCCCGAAACGCAAAGCCTGATTTTTCATGTCTTCCATTATCTGAAAGCCGGATACCCCCTCGGGATAGCCCGGAAAGTTTTCCACTTCCGTGGTCGTGGTCAATTGGCCTCCGGGCTGCAAACCTTCGTACAGTACCGGATTCAGATTTGCTCTCGAAGCATAGATAGCGGCAGTATAACCCGCAGGTCCGCTACCGATTATCAAACAGTTTATCTTTTCTGCAGTCATATAAAATATTTTTTATTCGATTATCAATCATTTATTTTATCTATTTTATCCAGCATTCCGGCAATGATGGCAGTCATTTTTATTTCGGCTTTGGCGCCCTCTCTCTGCACATCTTCGTGCGAGACTTCTATGATTTTGCCTTCCACGCCGATGTCCGTAACGATGGAAATTCCGAAAACGGGAAGTCCGGCATGGCGGGCGACAATCACTTCCGGCACAGTGGACATCCCGATTGCATCTCCGCCTATCAGTCTGAAATATCTGTATTCGGCCGGAGTTTCAAACGTTGGACCCGTTGTACCGACATAAACGCCTTTCTCTATTTTGATTGAATGCTGTTTTGCCACATCGGAAGCCAGATCAATCAGACCGGGGTCATAAGGATGACTCATGTCGGGAAATCTGAGGCCGAGCCTGTCGTCGTTGCGCCCGATTAGCGGATTGGGCAATAAGTTGATATGGTCGGAAATAACCATCAGTGTCCCTATTTCGTAGTCCGGATTCAATCCTCCGCTTGCATTCGATACAAACAGGCGCCTTACTCCCAATTCTTTCATAATTCTCACAGGGAATGTGATCTGTTCCATACTGTAACCCTCATAATAATGAAACCGTCCCTGCATCGCAACGACCTTTGCAGATCCGAGTTTTCCGAAAATCAACCGTCCTTCGTGACCCCTGACCGTTGAAACCGGAAATCCCGGAATGTCGGTGTATTCAAGCGTCTGACGTTCGGTGATTTTTGTTGCCAGACCTCCAAGTCCGGTACCGAGTATTATTCCTGTTTCGGGTTGCAGATTTATTTCAGTTTTGATAAAATCTGCCGTCTTCTTTATTTTTTCGTACATGATTAGTTATATTTATATTAAAACTGTCTGAATCATCTATTTTTATTTTAACGGGAATACAGAATATATTTTCCGGAATCCCTTCTTTCGTTTTGCGAAAATATGAAATTAATCTGACACTGTCCTTTTCGGTGGTTACAATTGTACGTGACGCCGCTCTTTTCAGGATATTACGAATATCTTTTTCTGAAAAATTATGATGATCGTGGAAGGTCATCTGTTCGATAACAGCTTCGGGATACTGTTCTTTGAGCTGTCTGAAAAAGACGGCGGGGTTTGCAATACCCGACACTGCCAGCAGATTCGACGAATCAAAGTCAGATTTGTCCGAACCCGACAAAGGATACGCTTTTCCCGGTTCAAAACAGCTGAAATATACCGGTTTATTATATTTTTGCAGTTTATCTGCATATTTTTGCTTTTCGTTCTGCGAGATGTTTGCCGGGCATTTGGTAATCACAAGAATATCTGCCCTGTACAGACTTGACAGACAGTCCCGAAGTCTTCCGGCGGGTAACATCGAATCGTTCCAGACGGGACGGTTACAGTCTATCAGCACAATGTTCAGCGACGGCGCAATCTGTCGATGTTGAAATGCGTCGTCAAGCAGAATCAGATCCAGGGAAGGATAATCTGTCTGTAACCGTTTTATTCCCCGCACTCTGTCGGCATCGACAGCAACAACAGTGGCGGGATATTTGCGTTTTATCTGCAAAGGTTCATCGCCGGTTTTCGATACCGGATCGTCAGTTTCAACATACTGAAACCCTTTTGACTGCCGTTTATATCCCCGCGAAAGTACGGCTATGCTGAAATCTTTGCTTAAAAGATCTGTCAAATACTCTGTATGGGGGGTTTTACCGGCGCCGCCGACAGCAATATTGCCGATAGAAATAACGGGTATTCCGAATCTGTAAGACGGAAACAAACCGTTGTCGTAAAATTTATTACGCAACAAAACCGCTGCCCTGTAAATTAAAGATAACGGCAGTAGCAACAAATATATCAGCCTGTCTACAAATATTCCCAATTTTCTTGCCGTTTCATTTTGTTTCGCATGAATATTTCATTTCCTTCCGGAATATCGCCGGACTTCATTTTATTTGTGCCTAAGCACATGGACAGTATAAGTACAATATTCCTCATTTCCTACTATAAAACGGGGACAAAGATATGGAATATAATTGACAATCGATAATTGTCAATTCCCGCAGGACAACACTTGATAATGCTACTGTCGCGATTTTTCGCCTGCACAGGAATAGCTACTTCAGGACATGACACTCATTTCTCATAACTCATAATTCATAACTCAAAATTTTTCTCATTAAAATTGAATTTTTTACCATTCCCTTGAACATTTCGCAAAAAGGGTTGTTTACATAGCGTGTAAGTTAGTTTTTCATAGGTTAGTTCAGCAACGAGGTAGAGAGACCCAAACTCTGCCTCGTTTTT
>JAISPE010000308.1 GCA_031275145.1 Prevotellaceae bacterium
AATTATGTCACAAAAGGACTTCTTTCAGGCAGTTTATCAATTTTTGAGGGGGTCTGCACGGGCGGTGGTTTACAGAGTTCATGAATGCCAGGACTGTCATACCTGTGTTTAGCAGTTCCTGTTTTTCGTTAAATATCTCATAGTAAAAAGTTATCTTAGCCGTTGGCATTTCCTTTATAATCACTCTCACCGTCAGATTTTCGTCATAATATGCGGGGAGGATATATCTGCTCTGGATTTCCACGACCGGCATCATTATTCCGTCCGATTCCATTTCGCTGTATGAATATACGCCCGTATTCCGCAGCATTTCGGTACGGGCGATTTCGTAATAGTTTATATAGTTGGCATGATATATAACGCCCATTTTATCGGTTTCGTTATAGCGCGTTCTTATCTGCACATCGTATATATACATGCTTATTCGTATCTTAACGACTCGATGGGGTCGCGTTCCGAAGCTTTTTTCGCCGGAGCATACCCGAAAATAACCCCTACGGCGGCCGAAATGCCGAACGCCAGGATTACCGAAAGGACTGACACGATAGTCTTTATTTCGAATATCATTGTTATGAGGTACGACAGGAATATGCCGAGCATTACCCCGATTAAGCCTCCGCTGACGCTGATAAGTATTGCTTCGGAAAGAAACTGTGCAATGATATCCGATTTTTTTGCCCCGATAGCGAGTCTTGTCCCGATTTCCTTTATCCGCTCCATGACGGAGGCAAACATGATATTCATGATTCCGATACCTCCGACTAACAGCGAGATACCTGCGATTGCGCCAAGCACGATATTGAAAATATCCTTGGTGCGCTGCTGCTGTTTAAGCAGCATTTCGGGGACAGTGATTTCGTAGTCTTTCACGCCCTGATGCCTTCGGAGTATCATCCGGCTTAACAGTTCGGTGGTAGAGTTCAGTAACCTGGTGTCGGACATCTGGACGATGATCCTGTCCAACTGGTTATAGTTCGTCTCGGCGCTGCCCGTACTGCCTGTCCTGATGCTTATGCTTCCGCCGAAAAACGAAATCACGGATCCCGTCGAGGAAGAGGGCTTGTTTACCGTAGCCCTGTTGTTATACCTCAGAAGCACAGTGGTTACGGGGACAAAAATATTGTCGTTATAAACATTGACGCCGGCATTGTCGAAAGAGCTTACGGTTATTTCCGTTTTTCGGAGTACGCCTATCACTTTGAGCCAGATATTTCCGAATTTGATAAACTTTCCCAGAGGGTCGGTTTCGTTGAAAAACTTTGTCCGCACGTTACTGCCTATTACGCAGACAGGCATGCCGTACTTGTCCTGTTCTTCATTGAAATATATTCCCGATTCGAGCGGAAGATTGTACAGTTTGAAATAGTCTACGGACACGCCCTGTACCTTTGCCGGATATCTGATGCCGCCGTACTGTAAAGCCGAAGCATAACTGACTTCGGGACTGATATTTTCGACTCCAGGAACGACGGTGCGGATAGCTCTGGCGTCGGCCAGGGTCAGTCCCGGAGAAAATTTCTTTGACTGGGATTCACCTTCTTCAGCCTCTTCCTTATCGTCGTTAATCAGCGGAACGATAACGATATTATTGACTCCGACCATTTTTATCTGTTCGAGGATTTCCTGTTGAGCGCCATTGCCTATGGCCAGCATGCTTATAACCGCGGCTACTCCGAAAATTATACCCAGCGCAGTAAGCATTGATTTCATTTTATTGCTCATAATCGCTTCGAGAGCAATTATGATGTCGTGCATATAACGTTGCAACATAACTTTTTCTTTTTCTAATTACTGTTTTGCGACATATCAGTTAACGGGGAACTCCTCCACGATTACGGTTACCGGGACCTCCGCCGCCGGGAGCTCTTCCGCCCGGACCTCCTCCGCCGGGTCCGTTAGGCGCGTTAAACCCTCCTCTGCGTCTTGGATTCTGTTCTCTTTCACGTTCCTGCTGAAGTTCTTCTTCTTTTCTTTTCGCTTCCCGTTCCTTGAGCAGCAGAATAAGTTCCTCACCCGCCAGTTCAAATGTTTCGGGATGTTCCGGAGTTGAGAGATACACTTCGTCGCCTTCTTTAAGTCCCTGTTCTATAATCCTGAAATTGTCGTTCATTTCGCCCGGGATGATGACCTGTTTTGTTCCGTTGGTACGGTAAACAAACGGAACGCTGTCGGCGTACATCGCTTCCAGAGGAAGGTATATAACGTCCGGAATTGTAGCGATTAAAATCTCGTTGGATGTTGTCATTGAAGGGCGCAGTATCGAATCCGACTGATTCATTCGAACCAGTACTTCAAACACTTTTGCATCAGAATTTCTTAACTGTTCACCCACATTCGCCACGTCGGTTACCGCTCCGGTGTATTTTCTGTCGGGGAAAGCGTCAACTCCCAGCCTGACAGTCTGGCCTGTTTTGATTTTGCTGATATCGACTTCATTGACATAAGTTTTCGATACCATTACCGACAAATCGGGTAAAGTAGCGATTGTTCTGTCCCATGGCGATATGGTTGAACCGACTTTTCTTTTGCTTCCTCCCCATTCTTTCATGTAGATGACCATTCCGGGTTTGGGCGCGTAGATTGTAAACCGGCTGATGAGATCGAGCATGTCTTTATGCTCGTCTTCCTTTCGCGACAGACGTATCTGTATGTCCCTGATTTTGCCCATTTCCTGTTCCTGACGGAGAGAATATCTCTGTACCTCCTGTTCGTAATTCCGCAAAGCTCTTTCATAATCGTTCTTTGCCTTGCGCTGTGTTGCAGGCGGCTCGTACACACTCTGTTCCATTGTTATCTTTGATTCTTCCAGAGTGAAAAGGAGGTTTTGAATATTGTCCCTCATCTGCCGGAGATTCAAAGATGTATCCACAAGAGCATTTTCGTATTGAGTTTTTATCTGTTCCAGTTCGGTTTCGGTAGTTTTCAAAGTATTGTCCAGGCTTGACCTGTCAAGAGCGCCTACATAATCTCCCGAATCCACCACCGTTCCTTCGGGTATTAAATCCATGATTTTAATGTCGCTTATGCGGACATTCCGCCCGCGAAGTTCTTCCGGCGCATTTATGGTCTCCATATTCAGGGCCTGAAGTTCGCCTGTTGTATTCACAACGATTTCAAAAAGTCCCCTCTGGGCTTTAACCGTTTGATTAACCGTATCATCAGACCCGGCAAAAAAGAATATGCCTCCAGCTACCGCTGCAATGACAATTCCCGTAACAATGTAAATTCTCTTTCTCATATAATACTATTGTTTATATCTACAAAACTGCCCAAAGTTACGCCTTTTTTTATCAAATACGCAAATTTTTTTTGC
>JAISPE010000034.1 GCA_031275145.1 Prevotellaceae bacterium
GATATCATCTTCTTTTTCGTGGACAAACTCGAACTTGATTGTTCTGTCGATACCCTGCGACAGGGTATACGGCGGAGTAAAACCGCTTGAATGAGCTTTGTCCGAATCGAACTGTGTAGTAGCACAGAATTTCTTTACCCGCACGCTGCTTACCGGAAATTTCCGGCGGGTGATCCATGCCAGACAGTCGAAACAGTATCCGCCGAGCATCCCGAGCCGGTAAGGAATCCTGATCGACGGAATTTTTCTGCCCAGCGACCGGCCTACTGTCTCGACAAGTTCGTTCATCGACAAGTCGGGTTTGTCCGTGTAGTTGTAGACACCGTAACCCGGAGCGGCTGTTTCCATAAGATATTCGATAAATGCGACGATGTTGCCGACATAAGCCATTGACTTTTTGTTATCGCATTTTCCCGTTTTCAGGAATCTGCCGGAGGAGATCTGTCTCAGCAGATTGTAGACATTTCCGCGGTTCCGTTCCCCGAATATGACCGTGGGACGAAGTATCCGCAGCATTTTTCCGGTTGCGTCTCTGCTGTGCCATTCGCGCAGAATCTCTTCCGCCTGCCATTTGCTTCTGCCGTAATGGTTGAACGGGTCGGCGGGATGATTTTCGTTCGGATTCGTTTTGTTCAGTCCGTAAACAGCGACAGAGCTTGTGAAAACAATGTTTTTAATTCCGTTTTCGTCCATCACGTCAAGGACATTGCGCGTACCTTCGACATTAACCTCGTAATACAGAGATACCGGCGACACGTCGTCGCGATGTTCGGCAGCCAGCAGGACCGTCAGGTCGAAACCTTTCAGCAAAGGCCGCAGCGCATCTCTGTCGCAGATATCGACGACGGTTGTCAGTTCCGGATATTTCGCACTTTGACGCTTGTCGAAATTGACTATCGTGTATCTGTCTTTCAGCCGGTCTATCAGACGTGTGCCGACAAAGCCGGAAGCGCCGATCAGGGAAACTCTGTTCATTTTACTGTTAACTGTTGACGATATTTTCATACAAAGATAAATACTTTTTATACATGTGATTTACTGTAAATTTATCCTCATAAGTCTGACGGGCAGCCCTGCATGCGGCCATGTACGATTCTTTATTATCCAGATAGAACAGTATTTTTTCGACAAACAGAGCCGGGTCGTTGTCCAGAGCAAACCCGTTTGTTCCGTTCAAAATTTCCGGTATGCCGCCGACATTCGACGCAATGACGGGTTTTCCGAATAATAGCGACTCAATGACTGAAACCGGCAGTCCTTCATAATCGGACATCAGGACAGACAGGTCGGCGAAAGGAATATAACGGTAAGCGTTTTTAATGCTGCCCAGACAGTACACGTTTTCGGGTAAACTGTCCGGCTGATACTGATTGCCTATCCATGCAAAAGCAATATTCCGGTCTTTCAGCGACAGAGCTGTTTCACAAAACAGATCAAACCTTTTCGGAGGACTTAGACGGGCGATTGACAGAATTAAAAAATCGCGCCCGCTCCTGATCCTGTGAAAAATCTTTTCAGTCATACTTTTGAATAATCCGTTACACCGTTGTATATATATGAAATATTGTGTCCGCTTAATTTTTCGGACACAAAATTGTCGTAATCGTACCGGCTGACCCCGACAATATACCTTGCCCGACCGGACAGCAATTTTTCGATCACAAGAAATTTTCTGTAGGCAACGCGGACAGAATCAAAACCGTGTACCGTATAAACTGTTCTGGCTTTGGGAAAGGCCAGACGTCCAAGCAAACCCATTTTAGATGAATGTAAATGTATTACATCGGGTTTATATTGACGGTATATTTTCCGGAGCTGAAACAGTACTTTCAAATCTTTTTGCGGATGAACGGAACGCTGAAGACCGCGGATTTTTATTTTAGTAACCCGGTCGGGTAAAACATCCCACATCGGACCTTCAGGCGCTGACACGACAATCACTTCGTGTCCCTCCTTTATCAGACATTCGCATAAACTGATTAAAACGGACTGTGCGCCTCCCGAATCTGCAAGAGTTATTGCCTGTAAAATTCTCATTCGATGCGGGTTTTTAAAAGATCCGAATACACTTCCGCATACCGGTCAGTCATTACGGCTATATCGTACTGTCCGGATTTTTCCAGACATTTTGCTGCAACGCAACTGTAGAAATCCGGGTCTGCCGTCAGCGACCGTATTTTATCCGCAAGTTCTTTTGCGTCGCCACGCTTAAACAGGAGTCCGGCGCCGGTTACGGTTTCCCTCAGGCCGTCGATGTCCGATGCAACCAGCGGCTTGCCTGCCGCCATTCCTTCGACAGACGACAGACCGAATCCCTCCCAGTTTGACGACAGGACAACGACAGAGGCCGCCTTTAACAGCGAAGGAACATCGTTCCTGTTTCCTAAAAAGTGAACGCGGTCTGTCAGATTCAGCCGCTGCGTCAATGATTTGCTTTCGCTGATCAAACTTCCGTCGCCGACAAAATAGGCATGTACGTTTTTATCCAGATATAACAGGGATTTTATAACGGTATTCTGATCTTTCGCCCTGTGAAAACGTGCGACCATAACTATTTTTACATCTCCTTCGCACAGGTCGGGCGAGGCCTGGGCATTGGCGACAGCGCTCAGATTGACGCCGTTCCGAACGGTTAAAAATTTTTCCCTGTATTTTTCGCCAATGTATTGCGCCAGATTTTCTTCCGTCTTCCGGCTGATGCAAACTATTTTATCGCATACGGAATATGCCCGCCGGTCCAGAAACCTGAATGCTGACTTGTTTCTTCTGCTGTTCGTTGTGCTGTGTTCCGTATACACCAGCGCGGCTCCCGCCCTGCCCAGCAGTTTGGCAAATGCAAGCCAGTACAGTACGGGGAACAGATGACCGTGCACAATATCATACCTTTTGATAAAAGGAATTAATTTGAAAATCAGAAAAGGATTATAGATATTTGAATTACCCGTACTGAAAATCCTGCCGGCAGTTTCCTTTTCAAGCTGCTGTTTCAATGCAGTGTCAATTCCGTTTAAAAGCAGTACATCAACTTTCAAACCTTTCCTTTGATAAAAGGGTACGGATTCCACCAGGAGTTTTTCCGCTCCTCCGGTATTCAAATTATTGATCACATGAAGTATCTCCATATTTTTTTATCTTGAAAACACTGTTCTGTACGGAACAACCCCTATGTATCCGCGAATACCGATATAGTAAAAACAGAGCGCAAACCATACGAGAATAAATGCGAAACTGCAAAACGATCTGATTTCTTTTCCCCGAATACAGGCAAACAGCGCCGGAAACAGTAAAATCTGCGATATCTTGAAATAGACCGTAATCCGGTTGATATACGGGATACCGATTAAACAGTACAGAAATAAATTAATAAACTGCAAATTGATTAAATAGCCCGCAATCGGGGTTTTGGACCTGATCCGGTCGAAAAACCGGATACATAAAACACACAGGACAAATTCCTTCAATATCTGCGGCCAGTTGAGCCGGTATACTATTTCGTCCATGTAGCGCGCATACGGGGAATTGACGATAAATTCACGCGACAGCCAGTACGACACCAGACAGATTACCGGAATAAACAGGAACGAAACCCAGTATCCCGTTCGCGTATGCTGCGACAGTATGAACGGAGAGAGCAGCAGCACAATGATTGCCGAATAGTGAAACATGACGGCAATCATCATGAGTATGACGGAATATGTTTTTTTCCGTTCCGCATATACCAGCGAATATGTTGTCAGAGATACTGCTATTCCCTGTCTTACAAGATTGAAAAAGGTAAAATAATACAGCATGACCATGTACAGGGCAATCGAAAAGGCCGGATTGACCGATTTGCTCCTTATCGCCGCAATGAAAAAGAAAGTCGTAACGAAACTTGTTAGTGCAAATATGCCGACCGAATCTTCCGACAGCGCCAGAGCGATGTCGCACAGCAGCACATAACCCTTTTCCCAGTACCGGTATGTTTCGGTTATAAACTGAAGATGATAGTTTCTGAAATCCGTGCCTACGTACCATCTTATCGCCGGAATGATAAACAGAATAAGAAATACGGCAGGCCAGACAAAATTCGAATATTTTTTTGAACCGAAATACAGCAGTGCAGTTGATGATACGAACGCAAAAACATATACCGCCATACTATTTCAGATTAAAATACATCCGGTATAAAAACCGGCCGCAGCCGCGCGGAATCATGTAAAATATCGCAAAGCGTAAAGGAAACTTCCACAGCCTGCTGCGGGTTATATATGTTTCAAAAATGCCGCCGTCGACAAACAGATAATAATACAGTCCGTGTATCAGCTGACACAGTGAAACGCAGTGTCTGACTTCGGGGCGCGACAGGTCGTATTTGTCCGTATAGCTTAACAGATGTCTCTTCATGCGATCCCGATCGATTTTACGGGTCGCCAGACTGTTCGGCGTTCTGTTGTATACGACCAGAGGTTTCTCCGAATAAGCGATGTCGCAGCTCGAAGCCAGCCGTATCCACAGATCCGTATCTTCTCCGTGGAAGATCCGGATATCGAACATTCCCGTCTTTTCAAATATCTTTTTCCGGATAACGACGGAAGACGTGAAAAAAACCGGCTCCATGTGAGACATGTACCATTTTGATATGGACTGTGACGTTCGCAGTCCGGTATAACGGTGTCCGGACAGACGGCCGTTTTGCCTGACCGAATAATTTGTCGCATACATGTCTGTGCCATAACGGTCAATCATCGCGGAAATCTCTTCCAGAAAAGTCGGTGCCCAGCAGTCGTCAGCATCAAGAAGAGCGACATATTCGTATTTCGATTCGACAATACCGGCATTTCTGGCCGAAGACACTCCGCCGTTCTGCTGTGTAACGGCCCGTATCCTGCCATCGTGAAAAGATCTGACAATGTCCGGCCCCTTATCCGTCGAACCGTCATCGACAACTATTATCTCAAATTCACCGACAGTCTGATTCAATACCGAATTTATTGTGCCGGATATGTAAGCGGCTTTATTGTACAGGGGTATAACTACGGAAAACATGCCTTACTTTGTATGCGTTATTTCGTGATTGCATTTACTTTGATACATGACACCTCTCATTCTTCCTCCAATTGTTTGGATATGGAACAAATCCGTTTCCCGTTTGTTCAGACCGCCTTTTTTATCTTTCCATACTTCCTTATTTTTTCAATATTTTCATATCAGTCAAATAACCCGCTCATTTTATTCCATACAGTGTTTTTGTTAATGCAGAACCTAATTCGGATGCTTTAATACAGGTTTCCAGCTCAAACTGACCGAGAGCAGTCTTGAAATGTTTTTCAAGAAATTTGAATTTCTCTTCCGGCGTAAGAAACCTGCATTTCTTTTTTGAATAAAACTCAACGAACTTTACAGGATCACTCATTACCGGATCATCCGATTCCTTTTCTTTTCCCATAATTTATTATTATTTAATTTATTTATTATTCCTTTTTTTTGACAGAATTGACAGAATTTTCATAATTTACAAAATCTGTTAATTCCGTAGCTAAAAGTGAGGGCTCACATTGCCATTGTGAGCGCTTACATCGCCATTGTGAGCGCTTACATCGCCATTGTGAGCGCTTACATCGCCATTGTGAGCGTTTACATCGCCATTGTGAGCGCTTACATCGCCATTGTGAGCGCTTACATCGCCATTGTGAGCGCTTACATCGCCATTGTGAGGACTCACATCGCCATTGTGAGGTCTCACATCGCCATTGTGAGCGCTTACATCGCCATTGTGAGGACTCGCATCGCCATTGTGAGGTCTCACATCGCCATTGTGAGTGCTCGCATTGCCATTGCGTGTACCCGCTTTTTGCAATCTCCTTACAACAAGCTTTTACCCGACCTGTCGTCATTGCGAGGAGCGGTAGCGACGAAGCAATCCAGAAATCCACGACTTTCCGGATTGCTTCGTTCCCTGCTTTTCGCAAGCAACCTTATTTTTACCTTATTCCCCCAACAAAACAACCTTGATAGATGCGCATTACCCTCTCTCCATTAACCTTATTGCCCTGTTACTTCGTTCGGTTTAATGAGGTAATGAGGTTGGTTTGTGTGTGTTCCATCAGCGCTACTGAGGTTGTTTTGTTATTTAAAATTAGGTGGAAATGAGGTTTGTACATCCACGCAACCGGAAGCAATCCGGAAATAACTTTTAAATTGATGACATTGGGTTATGGAAATTACGTCTTTTCAGACCGTTTCTGTCCAAATTTTTTTTTTAAATCGGTAGAATAATGCCTGTTCACATTTTCTATCAGCGTTTCAAGTACATCTACCGCCATCGTTTTTTCCGCAAGCGCTGTTTTAGTCGCCTGCAATTCCTTTTCCAGAGCTTTTAGCCTGTCATGTTCTTCTTTCATTTCTATTCTTACTACTTTGTTTAACAGTTTTTCTTTAAAGCAAATACTGTACCGGTTGTACGTTTTACACTTTTTGCCTGTATCGCTATTTCAGGACATCACAATCCGGACTGCATTCCGACTTGCGGCGACTTCGCATCACTCATAACTCATAACTCATCACTTCAGCAGCGCCTGCATCAGAGCCGGAACGGCGCTGGCGTCGTAACTTTCTATGCACGCAATATCGGGAGCGGGATTTGCGAAATCTTTATACGTAATATCTAAAGAAGGAATCCTGTTTGCCCATCCGGCGCCGATATTGTGGCGTAACCATGGGACATACTGATACTGTTTGCCGTCTTCTATCAGCCGAACAATGTACTGTGCAAAAATGGCGGTGTAAATACCCTGCTCTATACCGTTTTCGAAATGAAGAAAGCCGTTTGTGCTCATGTGATTTTTGACATAGTTGGCAGCAAGTACGGCGTCGTACAGAAACATGCGGTTGCCGGTTACCTTATAGAGCATCACAGCAGCGCCAATGCAGGTAGCCTGATTATACAGATGATCTTTCCAGTTGGGAGAACTGTGTCTCGAATCGGCTACTCTTCCTTTTTCCCTGTCGAAAAGATTGTTTCGCGCCCAGCTGTAGATTTCCGCTCCCCTGCGAAAATAAGTGGAATCGCCGGTTGCATCGAACAGTGTCATGGCGGCAATGACGGTCGGATAGTTAATGCAGGCCATCTTCCCCATGTCCGAACGTGGCGTGCCTTCGGGATGTTTCTGATCCCATGCCCAGTACATTCCTCCTCTCACAGGGTCGTAACTTCCGTTGTCTTTCAAGACCTTTGACCCCGACCATACCCGTTCAAAGCCGCTTTTGGACAGGTCGAGCCACTGAGTATCGCCGGTAAGCATGCCGACTCGCGCCAGCGAAATGACCCACCACATAATATCGTCGTAGATAAACCACACAACGCCGTTATCCCAGTTGAAACTGTCGTAATACTGTCGGTTGCCTTCCAGTACCGTCAGGAAAAACAGACTGTCCTTTTTGCTGTGCGTACGCAGGTAAGCGTTTACGGCAATATCAAGGAAAATAGCCTGTGTCCATATCGCAGCCACCTTTCCGTTTTTATCCGTTTTTTCGGAATAGATTCCTTTCGAACGCGAAAAAAACTGTTTGTTAAATGCATCGTAAGCACGGTCAATATCCGCTGCCGTACAGTCGGGATAACTGTTTCTCTGAGCCTGTAAACAAATGATGCCGCCGAAAAGCGACAGAAGAACAAGCAGTATTTTATTTAATTGCGAGTTATGAGTGATGAATTGCGAATCACAATCGTAATTCGTAATTGATTCATGACGGGTCGCAGACGGCAACGCCGATTTTCGAATCCGCGCATCCATAGTACAGATACCATTTTTGACGGTAAAATACCAGGCCTTCGATAAAAACGGTTCCATCCACGTATTGACCGCTTTTCTCAAAATCAGCCATCGGCCGGAAGAAAGGGACATCCAGACGGGCAATTGCCTTATACGGGTCGTTCAGGTCGAACAGTACCTGTCCGGCGCTGTAAGTACCTGCATTGAAGCGGGGATCGCGCCTGTCGGTTTTTGAATTTTTCCCGTTGTACAACAGCAGTATTCCCCTGTCGGTTATCAGGGCGGGAGGTCCGCATTCGGTCAGATCGCTGTCGAAATAGCCTTTGCGCGGGTAGATTAATCCCAAAATCCCGTTCTTTCCGTCAAGTACCGGCGTCCAGCGTATCAGGTCGTCCGATACGGCGGCGGCAACCTTGCTTTCTCCCCAGTACATCAGATATTGACCGTTCACTTTGGCGATTACCTGTTTGCCGTTCTCCATCTTTGTCACTATCGAGCCGGATTTGCAGGCCATATCTTTGAACCGTCCGTTGAAGGCGTCGGCAAAGACGGGACCGTGTTTCTCCCATGTCCGCAAGTCGCGGGAGACGGCTACCGACAGGCGCGGCGTCTTTCTGTTCCACGAAGTGTACATCATGACATAAAGCCCGTCTTCGGTCACTGCCACACGCGGATCTTCGCAACCGCCCGGCCACTCGTATTCCTTCGCACCGTCTTCTGCCGGAAACATTACCGGTTCGTCGAAACGTTTCAGGTGGATACCGTCGTTCGATTCGGCCAGTCCGATGCGCGAAGTGCGGCGTCCGATACCGGTGGCAGAATTGTCTTCCGCTCTGTAGAGAACGTATATCCTGTCATCCTTGACGACTGCCGCCGGATTGAAAACGTCGCTTTCTTCCCATCCGACCTGTTCTTTCCGCATCGGACAGTAAAAGCGACTTTCCGCATTGGGAGTAAGCGCCGGATTTGCGCCTTCGGGCCGGACAAAACCGCCCAGCGCCCAGTCAGGCAATATATTCTGATCGCCGGACTCGATGTTTTCGACCGACCCTGCCATCAGCTCCCTGCACACGTTTTCCTGTGCATGGAGAGATAATGACAGCAAAAGACATATAATTACTGTATTTATATATTTCATCGCAGCTGTTATTAATCGTGATTTGTTTTCATTTATTTTTTATTCGGCCGGCATTGAATGTTTACGTTACTGTTAACAAATAAGTGTCCCAATTTTGAGTATTGTTTGGGACACCAGTAAAAATTTTTTAATTTGAAGAAATTAGAATGCAAAGGTAATATATTTTTTTATATAAAAAGTATTTTTTGACTTTTGACAGAAATTTTAATTCGGCGAAGTCAGTTTTCATAATTTACAAATCTGTTAATTGTGCA
>JAISPE010000046.1 GCA_031275145.1 Prevotellaceae bacterium
GTTATATGTTATTCATTTTTTTTACAAACATATAACCTTTTCTTTTTTTCTCCAAATCTTATGGCTATGTCCGTTTTGTATATCCTTTTTTATTAAAAGGGAATTTTGTCGTACACCCATTAACAGAATTAACAGATTTTGTAAATTATGAAAATTCTGTTAATTCTGTCAAAAAAAAGGTATTCTGTCAAAAAAAGGATTAATTTTGCAGAAAATATTATTTAAAGGTTATGTTACAAAATACAGTCTACACAGTTGCAATATTAGTCGCCATATTTTCCATAAATTCCTGCGACACCGCGAAAAAGCCTTCATTTACCGGTGCGGAAGGCGAAGTAAAACTCATCACGCTCGATCCGGGACATTTTCATGCGGCGCTGGTTCAGAAAAACATGTATCCGCAGGTGCATCCCACAGTTTTTGTGTATGCGCCCGAAGGGAACGACCTGAGAGAACATTTGGCAAGGATAGAAAGCTACAACCGGCGAAATGACAGTCCGACATGGTGGAAAGAAGAGGTATACAGCGACGCTGATTTTTTCGCAAAAATGATTGCGGAAAAGAAAGGCAACGTGCTGATTACGGCGGGTAACAACCGGAAGAAAACCGAGTATATCAAACAGGCAGTCGACGCCGGAATCAATGTATTGGCCGACAAACCAATGGCAATCAATGCGGATAACTTCGACCTGCTGCGACAGGCTTTCGTCGCGGCACAGCAGAACAATGTGTTGCTGTACGACATCATGACCGAACGTTTCGAGATTGCCACTGTTCTGCAAAAGGAATTTTCTCTTTTACCCGATGTATTTGGTGTTTTGGAGGATGGCTCTCCCGACCGGCCATCGGTCACTAAGGAAAGCGTGCATCATTTTGCCAAATATGTATCGGGAACAGCGTTAAAACGTCCGGCCTGGTTCTTCGATGTGGAACAGCAGGGAGAAGGAATCGTGGATGTAACTACTCACCTCGTGGATCTGGTGCAGTGGGAGTGTTTCCCCGAACAGACGCTCGACTATACAAAAGATATTCACATTATTTCGGCAAAACGACGGGCGACAGCGCTGAGCAGGGAACAGTTCCGGCAAGTTACCGGATTATCCGACTGGCCCGCTTATCTTGCCAAAGATATTCACAACGATTCTTTACATGTATATGCCAACGGCGAAATCAATTACCGGTTGAAAGGTAAACATGCGAAAATTGCAGTTGTCTGGAACTATGCCGCTCCGGAAGGTACGGGAGATACTCATTATTCCATTATGCGCGGGACAAAGGCTCATTTGGTCATACGGCAGGGAGCGGAACAGCATTACAAACCGACACTGTATATCGAGCCGCTCACAAACGACGCTGCATTCGAATCGACGCTGAACAGACAGTGCGCCAAAATACAGGCGAAATACCCCGATATCGAACTGAAAAAAACCGAAGCAGGATGGGAAGTACAAATCCCCGAAAAATACCGTAACGGACATGAAGCCCATTTCGGACAGGTAACCGAACGTTACTTGCAATACCTGATCGACGGAAAATTACCCGAATGGGAAACGCCTAACATGATAGCAAAATATTATACCACAACTCAGGCTCTGAAAATGGCGAAAGACGAAAATTAAATTGCGACGGTCTGTTGTGAAAGTCCGGGCCGGCTGTTTTCTTCCGGGAATTGTCTGTCCCGACACCTCAGGCTGACTGTTTCTCCTACTTCGCAGCTAAAAGCAAATATCCGACCCGCACAAAAAGGATATTACGAAGAGCCGGGTATACATAATTTGCCTCCTCCCTTCAAACGGGAGGGACAAAATCAACTAGAACACACACTTCTTTTAAGACGTTATTTGATTTTCATAATCAAATGCTTTCATCAAATCAGTCAGTTTTTTTTCAGCGCTGTAAATAGCATCGGCGCTTTCTATTTCCGTTGAAATATATGCGGCGCAGGGCAAAGTTACAAACAATTCCGCTCCAACAGTTTCGTCGATAATCGGTTTCGCCTTCTCTTCAACCAGTTTAGCCCGAATAGCGCTTGCCAGCGTATTTGCATTATCGCTAATTGCAATGGCTAATGTTTCCATTAAACTGAATGTACGGGATTGATTGGACGTAATTCTCCAGTTGATTAATGCTTTAGCTATAGCCGGAATTGCTTTTTCTCTTAATTCTTCGGGCATTACCAGACATTCTCCGAACACATTTTTTGATTTCTTCCAGCCATTGTTTTCCAGTTCGGCAATTTTTTCTCTTGTCAGCTCCGGCTCTAATTGATTGGTTGATACGGCAAAAAGCGTTCTTAAATCAATTGCGACATCGTAAATGAATAAACCTGTTGCTCTTGCATTATCAGGTATCCATTTGCGATATAAACTTTGATCTGTTCCTGTCAAAAAGGCTTCAATTTCTTCTTCCGTCATTTGTTTTCCGGATGCATTGCGTACAATTACCTTATGAAGTCCCGGTTTATCACTTCTGTCAAATGTAGCATTTTCCGCAAATCGTCCTCCCAGTGAGGGATGCAATGGACGCATCGCCGAAATAGAAAACGGACTTCTGCGTTTTAATGTTCTTTCTCCGCCGCCTTTGGCTGCCTTCATCCAGCCGCCAAGAATCTGGTCAAAATATTGCGGATCGCATAACGACAAAACTTCTCCTTGATTTAAAGCGCCTTTACTGCTCACATCAAAAACAAAAGTTACGGATGAAGGCTCTGTCTGCAATTCCGTATTAATCGCATCAAGAATACTTCTTTTGACTTGCTGTCCGCTTGAAAAAGGAACTCTAACGTTGAAAACAGGGTCCCAATAAAATTTTTGTCCGTTTTCTACACAAAAAACGGAAAGGTCAACATGACGTAACCCTCTAAGATAAATAAATGAATTCATAATCATATTTTTATTTATTTAATAATGCATATTGAAATCTAATTAATGTATTGAAATAGGAAAAATTATCTCTGGGCATCGCATGTACCATTTTTCCTAAATTTTCATACGGTTCTTTTTCCTGTTCATCCTCTATAATCGGAATCATATTCAAAAGAAACTGTTTCTCGGTTGCCGATTCGAGCAACTTGTTGACCTTGTTCTTTCGGTCTGTTCTTGCGCTTTTGGCGCCGGCTTCGTATTTCAGAAGCAATTCTGCTGTTTCACGGGATATACCCCATAATTTTTCGTTGTTTAACATCGCTAAAATCCAAATTAAATATGTATTAAATGTTATTTTTTGTTCTTCATCATTTTTATATCCTATTTTTTTAGTGTCTTCTTTTTTAGGCAAAAAGTCTTTGAGTCCTTTAGGCTCCATTGCCCTGACACCGATAGACCCGTATTGGCAAGCCGCTTTTAACCCGAATGCCGTTCCATACAATTTTTCAATTTGATGTATGTTCTTCGAAAAATCCGAAGTTCCGAATATTCTTTCGTAGAACAGATTGGGTCTGTATATTTCTTCCAGCCGAAATGGAATGAACCCAATGGTTGTATTTGTTTGTCCTATGTTATATAAATATCCTACAAGCATTTCAGTCATAGAATGCTTCAAAGCAATACCCAATAAAACCTTTGTCCACATAACAGTTGGTAAATTAAGCAACTCTTCGGTTGTTTTTTCCAGAGAACATACTCCATAAGCCGGGTCTGTTTCATCAAAATAACGTCCGTAACGGTGTGCAATCCAATTTCCATTCCATGTATTTATTTGATTACCTTTCATTGATGGCGTTTTTTCCAAATATTCGCGATAATATTGCCAGCCGTCAAAAACATCCAGCAACAATGGAGCATAATCAAATAAAATGGTTATACCGCCTGTTACGCCGATTCCTAAACCTGCTCCAATCCACGATAAATATATATCATCCTTACTGTCGGGAAATTCAATATTGCTCATTTGACTTGCTGTTGCCACAGAATCATTCAATACTCCATACCCTATGGCAATACTTGCTTCGGCTTTTTCTGTTTCTACTTTGTGAATCATTTTCTTAATCCTTTCCTGCCGGTGTTCCGGAGTTTCGAAAGGCTTTTTCCCTTTTATCATATCATCCCAGCTTAATTTGGGATTTTCGAGTGGAGAATTTCCGGCGGTCATCATATATTTAGGATGGTCAAAGAAAAGCGGGACAAATACTTCCTCAAAAAAGGTTCGTGCCGTATATTCTTTGGCAAATTTCTTATTATATGCGTTCAAAAATGTTCTTCCTGCTGTCGTTGTGTACATAAAGCTATAATATTTGATAACTTACATCATAATTTTCAATATCTGTTTTCGTAAAATCCAGTCCTTTTTCATCGGAATAAGCCTTGTCGGGAACGATAAACGGGTGTGTACCTGTTGAAAGCTGCTCCAGATTTTTCCAGCGAACGGAATTGTAGTTTACGGGAATTTCCATCAATACTTGTTGTCCGTAATTTATATACGGATATATATCCCTGTCACTCTCTGTGATACAGACAACCGCATCAATATCTAATTTTTCGAGCAAAGCCGATTTTGGCAAATGACGCAGTTCGGTCAGCCGCCACCGACTGTCTACAAATACAGCATCAAGATCTATATCTATCCTGTTAATAACGGGATATACATCATCAATAAGTGATTGCAGCAGGGATTCTCTTAATAATTCTCCGTCGGGCAACACGTTGAAACTTTGCTGTAATGTATGTCTGGAATAGGGTTTTGCATCTTTTTCCGTTTCAGGCGGGGCGATAACATAAACAGGTTTATATTTGCCGACGGTTGAAAAATCTCTTTTTCTGTTTATTCTACCAAACCGTTGAATAAGTGCATCAATCGGGGCTGTTTCGGTTATCATCATATCGAAACTGATATCCAGACTTACTTCTACCACCTGCGTAGAAACAACAACGCATGCATCGCTCATTTTATTATACACCTCTTTTAGGGCAGTTTCACGACTGTTTCTGTCGCTTCTTTTAAACCTGCTATGGATTAACATTTTAGGAATATCTATAAACAAACCGTCTATTTTTTCATATACCGATTGTGCATTTGCTACCCGATTGCATACAATCAGTATTTTCTGTTGATTGCTGATTGCTTTTTCAATAACCGGAATAAGGCTGTCAAAGGAAAAAGTTTTATGAACAATATGACGATTGAATGTATCCAGGATATTGTCAGGTAATTGCACATACTGAGTCTGTTCTCTGTCCAATATTTTCAAAATATCGTTTTCCAGTGCAGAAGGCATTGTTGCTGTACCGATATGAATGCGGCATCCTACATTTTTAAGTATTTCAACTATCTTCAGAACAATAGATTGAACAATATCGGAATAGGTGTGTATTTCATCCAGAATAATATCGCAGCCTTTCAAATCAAAAAGAATTGCCTCGTATCCTTTTACGCCAAAAACGATGGATGCAAGTTGATGCGGCGTCAATATCTTGATCGACGCTCCGAACTTATCCTGAATAACTTTTTCTTCGACTTTACCGCCTTCGATTGACAGTCTCGAAATGGAATGCAATAAACGGATATCTTCAACACAATCATTTAGATCTTTTTTGATTCGCTCGTACATGGCATTGATAGACGCTTGAAAGGGTAAAGTATAAAAGATTCGGCCCTGACATCGTTTCAATAAAAAATCCGTTTTCCCTGCGCCTGTGGGCGCTTTTACAAATGTGTGTACTTTTTGTCTGTCGGAATCTATTAACGATAATGGATACAGCTCGTGTTGCCGATTGTAAAAACCGACATCGGGTTTCGCAAACAGTTCGGGCACTTTATGCTTAAAATCTCCTGTTGCCGACGCGATATGATCAGCGCCAACGAGCAATCCTTTCCAGACAGACCATCCTTTACCTTTTTGTTTGCAATATTCCAGCGTATATTGATAGGCTATTTGGGCGTCTTTTGTCGATACGGGAATTATTGTCAGTCCTGCTTCCTCCAAAATTCCCAAAGCATTTTCCTTCCATAATTCAAAATCTTTGGCGTGATATTCAAATACTTTATCTTCATAAAGACAATCCAGATCCAGAATGCCCAGTTCCCGTCTGTCTTTAAGAATTGATTTATGATGAGCGATAATCATGTCAATAATTTGAGGCCAAAATGCTTTATCAACAATTTTCAGGAAGAATATGGATGCAATCTCGTGCCTGAAGTTCATGTCCAACGGATTTGGCCGGATACCCTGCACTGTTTTCTGAAATAATGAACTGGCTTTGCCAATATCATGCAAAAGTCCTCCCAGACGGGCAATTTCAACATTCAGTCCTGCATATTGTGCCGCCACTTGAGCAAAAAAGGCAACAGAGTTGATATGAGACAGAAGAGTTGTCGTTCCATACTTGCTGCTTTTAGCTAATATGTGGTCGTATTTACTCATATACGGGATTTTGAATTGGATTGCCCGTGATTTCAAGCCATCCGAACATCTGTTCACTTTTATTAAAACGGTTATAACCTACCATAAATGCTTTTTCGTTTTCTTCAAAACGGAGCTCATAACCGGCTATTTGGTTAAACTCTTCTTCTGTCCATGTTTTTATTTCGACCGGCAGTAAAACATCTTCATTTCTACAAAGACAAATATGCTGTTTATACGATTTTTCCGCATCTTCGATATTGCTGAAAGCCAGATAAAGCGTTGGATACAGCATTACTCCCCGTTTCAGAATAGAACGATTTTTCGTATATATTTTGTTTTTCTTTTCCCATGCTTTAGCCTGAATAACTTCCTGCTGAAGATTAATTCCCAAATAAGTTAATTTGTGTCGGACAATTTCGCTCACTTCCAGTTTTTGTCTCATGCCCTCTATAATCGAAGGCGTCAAAAACTGTTGGGAATATGTTTCTCCCCCTCCGGCATCCCTCACTGCCGTCCACGGTTTTATAAATCCAAATGTGCCCGAATATTTTACTGTGTAATACATATTTTTTCTTTTTTAATATATAGCTCCGAAGCCTGCGCCTGTTGAATTTCCCAGTCCCACATTCCATGCAAACACTTTAGTCTCGGGTTTTCCTTCAATAATAACCGGACACATATTTGCTCTGATTTTTATTTCTCTGTAGGGAACAAGTTTGGTTTTTACTCCGGCTGCTGAGGTGTCGAAACGTATTTTCAAACTTTCATCTTTCGGCAAACCGGCTTTTTCCATTTTGTACAGTAGCGTTTCTTCTAACAGTTTTCC
>JAISPE010000060.1 GCA_031275145.1 Prevotellaceae bacterium
TGTGTTAATCCATGACTGAAATTCCTGTGAAATGTTATTCGTATTATATACATACGAATTGTGTTTTTATTATAGTTTTTTTTATGGCGGGGGAGGAAACTTTCTCGCCGAATTGCTGGGGGAAAAAGGGATTTTTCATTCCGTAAATATTAATTTGTACTTTTGTGTCTTAATTTAATAGGTAAAAAAGATGAATATAAGTGTTCAAGAAATAGAAACATTGGCATCGAATGCTACGGCGCTCAAAAACGGAAGAAGTTTGGTGGATAAAAAGAAGTTTTCCAACCTGAAAATCTCGGAAGACGGATCTTTAATCTGGGGAGAATGTGCCGGAAGCGGCGCTAATCCGTATTTTTGTTCTGTTGACTGTGTCGCTGAAGGCAAGCCTGTTTTCCGGTGTAACTGTCCGAGCATGCAGTTTCCATGCAAACACAGTATCGGGTTAATGTACGCTTTTGCAACAGGTTTGCGGTTTACTGTAGCCGAGATTCCGGAAGATATTATTAATAAACGCAATAAAATCAAAAAGCGTGAAGAAAAAAACGGACAGGAAAATCCGGATACCAAAGCGCCGGCGGGCAAACAGCCTCAAAATGTCAGAAGTATAGTAAAAAAGATAGAAAAGCAACTGTCGGGTATCGATGTTGCACAGAAACTGTTGCAGAATATCGTACAGATGGGACTGTCGGGAATTGACGCTGCAACCGGAAGCGCCGTTACCGGACAGATTCAGGAACTTGGGAATTATCATATCGAAGGCATTCAGCTTGCGTTCAACAATCTGCTCGTCGAATTGAGCTGTGTGCACGACGACGAATATACGGGCGCAGTTAATCAGTTGAATTACATCTCGGCTCTGTTGAAGAAAAGCAGGGAATATCTTGTGACAAAAAAGGAAAATCCGGAATCGGCTCCCGAACTTGTGTCCGCCATAGAGGAACAGATCGGTTATGTGTGGAAACTTGCCGATTTGATGAAGTATGGCATGTATGAAAAAGATGCGGAAATCATCCAGCTGTCTTATTACACTTACGACGATGTCGGGCGAAAATCTTTTATCGACGAGGGGTACTGGTTTAATCTTAAATCCGGGAAAATATACAGGTCGAAAAATTACAGACCATACAAGGCTCTCAGGTACATCAGGGAAGAAAATACCTGTTTCGAAGTCTTGCAGATACCCGAACTGTTCATCTATCCCGGCGACGCCAATCCGCGCGTACGCTGGGAGTCTCAGAAATTAAGGCTTGTAACACGTGCAGACCGCGAAAGGATAATCAGCGCTTCGTCTGCCGATTACGCCGAAACGGTGAAAACGGCGAAAGCCATTATCAAAAACCCTCTGTCGGAAAAAAATCCCGTCGTACTGCTGAAACTGAACAGAGCATACATTGCCGGAGAACACATTGTGCTGGAAGACAGAACGGGAAACAGGATAACGGTTACCGATTTGCCCGAACAGCAAATTTATACCGAAACGTTTTTGAAATCAATCCTGCCCGGAGAATGTGAAGATATCGCTCTGACGGCAATGATTAACAACGATATCAGAACGGGCGTATTTTCCATAACCGCTCTGTCGCTGACTGTTCCCGATAAAATAATCCGTCTGTTATACTGACTTCTGTCTGTCAGGTTTGAAATATGGATTTGCAAAACGGAGTAAGGAATCTCACGGAAGGCAAGGTTTTTGGACAGTTGACGCGACTGGCCGCGCCCGTTATGGCTACGGGATTCATTCAGATGGCTTATACTCTCGTCGATATGGCTTGGCTGGGGCGTCTGGGAAGCAGGGAAATGGCTGCTGTCGGAGCTATGGGAATCGTTGTATGGCTGACCTCGTCTGTCGCGCTTTTAACAAAAACAGGAGCGGAGATTACGGTCGCACAGTCTGTAGGCGCCGGACAGCCGGATAAAGCCAGGACGTATGCTTCCCACGCTGTTACTGTCTCGCTGATTATGGGAATATTTTTTAGCGCCGGACTGATTTTGTTTATAAATCCGGTTATCGGCCTGTTCAGTCTGGAACCCGAAGTGACTGAAATCGCACATACATATTTGATTATTATTTCTCCTGCGCTTCTGCCGGTTTTTCTGGTTTTTACTTTTTCGGGAATATACAACGGCGCGGGACGAACTTCAACGCCGTTTTATTTTCTGACCGCAGGATTAGTATGCAACATGCTGTTAGACCCCCTGATGATATTCGGTATCAACGGCGCGGGCGCGATGGGCGTTACGGGGGCGGCCATTGCTACCGTATTGTCGGAGATACTGGTGATGACACTGTTTATCATAAAAATGAAGCGGAAAAACGGTATTCTCGACCGGTTTCCCTATTTTGTGAAATTGCAGAAAAAATATACTTCGTTTATATTTAAGATAGGAACTCCGATTGCATCCATGAACTGTCTTTTTGCAGGTATTAACTTTTATATGGCCTGTATTGCTTCCGTTTACGGAGGATATCTGGGCGTGATGAGCCAGACAACCGGCTCGCAGATCGAAGGCGTCACATGGAATACTTCACAGGGATTTTCTACAGCTTTGGGAACTTTTGTGGCGCAAAATTATGCGGCAGGGAAAATAAACCGTACCCGCAAAGCATACAAATATACACTGATGCTGCTTTTTTCTCTGGGCGCAGTCGTTACTGTGGCGTTTCTGTTTCTGGGAGAAGAGATTTTCGGTTTATTTATTTCCGAAACAGAGGCCCGTGAAGCAGGCAGGGATTACTTGAATACTGTCGCTTACTGCCAACTGTTCATGATGCTGGAGATAACGACTCTGGGACTCTGGAACGGTTACGGAAGAACTTTGCCTCCGGCTATTGTAAGCATTACGCTCAATCTGGCGCGCATTCCTCTGGCATTATCGTTAGCGCCTGTTTACGGCATAACCGGCGTCTGGATGGCTATTACAGTATCCGCAATTATGAAGGGAATTGTCAGCCCGCTGTGGTTTCAT
>JAISPE010000073.1 GCA_031275145.1 Prevotellaceae bacterium
TGCAACCACAATAAAATTCAGCATACAAATAATTTAGGGTGGAAGAGGGGATTCGAACCCCCGACCTTCAGAGCCACAATCTGACGCTCTAACCAACTGAGCTACGACCACCATTTTGGCTTAAAAACCGCGCAAAGGTAATACATTTTCCGTATTTACAAAAATTGATTTTTGGAAAGATTTCCGAATAGCGTTTCAAAAAAGATTTAGCCGGAAAATCGGGATCAAGTTAAAACAAATTGAACTCAAGTTGAGACCTCAAATTTTTACAGCCCACCCGTAGGATGTTTCCGCTAATAAATCCGCGAAAGTTAGTCATATAACACAAAAGCCGTTCGATATCGGAAAATTCATTTATATTTGTACCCTGATTTATAGATTATGATTATAGAAAGTAGAGCTTATGCGCGTGCCGGTTTGCTGGGAAATCCTTCTGACGGATATTTCGGTAAAACGGTGTCGATTATCGTCAAAAATTTCGGAGCGATCATTTCGCTTTATCAAACACCGGAACTTGTACTGGAGGAAATGGAAGAAGACAGAACCCGTTTCCGGAATATCTACCACTTGACAAACACCGTCAGACAGAACGGATATTATGGCGGACGCCGTCTGTTGAAAGCCATGATTAAGAGATTTTACGAGTATTGTGAAGACAGCCGGATACGTTTGCCCAATAAAAATTTCACCATACGTTACCAGTCTTCGATTCCGAGACAGGTAGGTTTGGCCGGATCGAGCGCGATAATGACCGCAACCATACGCGCTCTGATGCAGTTCTACAATGTGGAAATCCCGCTGGAACAGATCCCGAACATCGTTCTGGCCGCCGAAAAAGAAGAACTCGGAATCAATGCAGGTCTTCAGGACAGAGTTATTCAGGCATACGAAGGCTGTGTGTATATGGATTTCAGCAAAGATTATTTTGAACAGCATAATGTCGGGAAATATGAACGTCTTGACGCACATCTTCTCCCGAAACTGTATCTGGCATATAAAACCGATTTGAGCAAAGTGTCGGGAGCTGTGCACAACAATCTGAAAGAACGTTTCGAGAAAGGAGAAGAGTTTGTACTTAAAACAATTGCCGAACTTGCAGACGTTGCCGAACAGGGTAAGACAGCTATTCTCAACAGAGATTATAATCTGCTGAACGAACTGATTGACCATAATTTCGACCTGCGATGCAAAATCATGAACATATCCGACAGCAACATGGAACTGGTACGGATAGCGCGGGAATCGGGAGCTTCGGCCAAGTTCACAGGATCGGGAGGCGCCATTATCGGAATGTATAGCGACAATGACGTGTTGAGCAAACTTGTAGTTAATCTCAAAAAAATCAATGCAAGAGTCATTAAACCGTATATAATATAGGTAACACGGATTGACACAGATGAAAGTTATTAAATCATATAAAAACAAGTATAAACATCATAAAAACAGTAAACAATGATTAAAAAAGCTGTTATTCCCGCTGCCGGTTTCGGTACGCGTTTTTTGCCGGCAACGAAGGCTCAGCCCAAGGAAATGCTGCCGATAATCGACACCCCGACAATACAGTATGTCGTACAGGAATGTGTAGACTCCGGAATCGAAGACATTCTGATTATTTCCGGTAAGGGAAAACGTTCCATCGAAGACCATTTCGACCGGAATATCGAGCTGGAAGCCCATATTCAGGAACAGGACGAAACCCTGTATAACCAGCTCCGGCATATAGAAAATATGGCTAACATCCATTTTATCCGGCAAAAAGAACTGAACGGGCTGGGCGATGCCATCTATCACGCACGTTTCCATTGCGGAAACGAAGCTTTTGCCGTATTGCTTGGCGACACCGTCGTCGATTCGATAATACCCGTTACCCAGCAGCTTATCGATGCCTATGACCAGTATCACCAAAGCGTAATTGCCGTCGAAGAAGTGCCGTGGGATAAAGTGTCAAGATACGGAATCGTCGGAGGCGTTCCGCTAAACGACCGGATTATGCAAATTAACGAACTTGTCGAGAAGCCGGCCAGAGACAAAGCGCCTTCAAATCTGGCTATCGCAGGCCGGTATGTACTGACCCCGCAAATATTCGAGGCTCTGGAAAAAACGGAACGCGGGAAAAATAACGAAATCCAGCTTACCGACGCCCTGCGTATAATATTGAAACACGAAAACATCGTCGCTTCTACAATCGAAGGTAAACGTTACGATATCGGAAATAAACTGGATTTCCTGAAAACAACAGTCGAATTTGCTCTGAAACGCAAGGAATTTGCAGTACCGTTCGAAGCATTCCTGCGTAAAACAATTGACGATATTGACAAATCACGCGTAAAATAAAGAAAAATGAAATCAATACTCGGAACAGGAAATGCTCTGGTCGATATTCTGGCGGTAACCAAAGACAACAGTTTGCTGGAAAAATACAGTCTCCCCAAAGGAAGCATGCAGCATGTCGATGAACAGAAGGCCGGCGAGATATACGAAGAACTTAAAAAAATCGGGGCCTCGGCAGTCACGGGAGGATCGGCTGCGAATACCATAGCCGGAATATCGAAGTTAGGCTTAAAAACCGGATTCATCGGAAAAACCGGAAATGACGAATTAGGCGACTTTTATAATACCGATCTTGAAACCCTGGGCGTTAAATCGCTTTTGCGCAGAGGAGAAAAAGGCACGGGAAGGGCTATGGTTATAATCACTCCCGACTCCGAAAGAACTTTCGCCGTATATCTGGGCGCGGCAATAGAAATGACTCCCGAAGATATCAATCCCCCGATATTTGACGGTTACGACTGTTTTCATATCGAAGGCTATCTCCTGCAAAATCACGACCTGATAGAAACGGCAATGAAAACGGCTCACAGTAAGGGAAAAATCGTTTCCATCGACCTTGCAAGCTATAATGTGGTTGATGAAAATGTGGATTTTTTACACGATACGGTTGCCGCATACGCAGATATCGTGTTTGCAAACGCAGAAGAAGCCAGGGCATTTACAGGCGAAGAACCGGAAAAAGCCCTGACGGCAATCTCCCGGTTATGCGATATTGCAGTTGTGAAAATCGGAGCGCAGGGTTCGCTGGTGAAACAGGGCGACAAAACATACCGGGTTGAAGCCTGCAAGGTTAAACCCGTAGATCTTACCGGCGCCGGCGATTTGTACGCTTCCGGTTTTCTTTACGGATTAGCACAGGGCAAAGACCTTGAAACATGCGCCAAAACGGGAACAGCCTGCGCCGCCGAAATAATACAGGTTATCGGAACAAAGCTGCCGGACGATTCATGGAGCAGGCTGCACGCGGTAATCGACAAATTATAAACGATGTCCTCATCGCACAAACTCGGTAAACAGGGTGAAGAGCGGGCAGTCGATTTTTTGCAGAAAAAAGGCTATTCCGTTCTTGACGTCAACTGGAGGTATCAGCACAAAGAGATTGACATAATCGCCGAATACGGTAACGAGCTGCATATTATCGAAGTGAAAACCAGAACTTCCGCTATATGGCAAACCATAGACGAGATTGTGGGAATAACGAAACAGAAAAATATGATCGCCGCCGCAAATGCGTATATACAGCAAAACAATATAGATAAAACCGTCGTTTTTGACATCGTCTATATACTGCAAACGAATGAAAAGGAAAGTATTGAATTAATCCGGAATGCGTTTTACATTTACGATTCGGAAAATTGAATTAACTTTGCACCCGAAATTTATGTGTTTTTATATTTAGAAGTGAATATATGTTTACAAAAGAGAAGACTATTGCGTTAGTTGCGCATGACAACAGAAAAAAAGATTTGGTGGAGTGGTCGGAGTTTAATGTTAATACTTTGCTAAACTACAACCTTATCTGTACGGGTACTACCGGTACCCTGATTGAGACGGCTCTCAAATCCAAACTTGGAGCAAAAAAAGATTTGCTGAAAATTACCAAGTTAAAATCGGGACCCTTAGGCGGAGATCAACAAATGGGATCACTGATCGCAGGCGGGAAAATTGATTATCTGATATTCCTGTGGGATCCGATGGAGCCTCAACCGCACGATGTCGACGTGAAAGCTTTATGGAGAATTGCCTCGGTTTACAATATTCCTACGGCAATAAACCGTGCAAGCGCCGATTTCATTATCTCGTCGCCCCTGATGGATTCCGATTACCATCCGATTGTTAAAAACTTTTCGGAATACCTTAACAGAGTGGTTGACCTCTAACGGTTACTTTTGCCTGAAAACCTGACATTTCAATCTATTTAATTTTCTTTATTTATCCGGAAGTTTTTAAAACTTTCAATCCGGATTTTTTTATTATT
>JAISPE010000205.1 GCA_031275145.1 Prevotellaceae bacterium
TGGGCTGTAAAAAATGTGAGGTCGTTAAAAATATTTTTTCGTTCAATTTCCGCAAATAAAAATCCCGTAGGGATGACATATCGGTAGAAAACACGTTCCCGCCTCCAAAAAATCCCGTAGGGATGACATGTCGGTAAATGCCTGATACCGACATGTCATCCCTACGGGATTCATGACTGCTTCGTTTTGTTTTCTACCGACATGTCATCCCTATCGGGATTGGCTACGCCGAACTGAAGTTTCCACCCGTTCGACAACAGAACGATGATTTTTTCGGAATATTCGACATTTTTTACAGCCCACCCGTCTCGGTTTGTCGAGACGCCCGTCTCGGTTTGTCGAGACGCCCGTCTTGATTTGTCGAGATGCCCGTCTCAGTTTGTCGAGACGCCCGTCTCGGTTTGTCGAGACGCCCGTCTCGGTTTGTCGAGCTCTTCATCTCGGTTTGTCGAGCTCTTCATCTCGACAGATCGAGCTCTTCATCTCGACAGATCGAGCTCTTCATCTCGACAGATCGAGATGCGGCACAACGACAGATCGAGATGCGGCACAACGACAGATCGAGATGCGGCACAACGACAGATCGAGATGCGGCACAACGACAGATCGCTCATTTAACGTTTAACACTGAATCACATAACCGTCTATTTCTTCGATGCGGTGGCGGTGAAATAATCCCCGGCTACTACTAAGGGAGCTTTGTGGAAATAAGGGTTTTATAAAGGTCATCACACCTTTTCCAGTGTTGGTACAAAACGGGTATTCGCAATGACCGGCCGGACATTTACATGACACTGTCATACTAATCATAAACCCTGAATCAAGTTCAGGGACAAAAATCACAGTTCAGACAGTTGCGGTACGAAACGTTATTCGCAATTACAATGGAAACAGATTGCGTTGGAGTCTTCAATAAATAAAGGTATCAATTATGGCATCCCTAACGGGATGCTCTTTGCCCTGACTGCCGTCAGTCAGGCCATTGATGAGATGCCGGAAAATAAATCAATAATTAATACCTTTATTTATTGAACGCTCCTAAGTATGCTCAACTTATTTCGTAACGCTTCCTTAATCCTTAAAACCTCGTCCCGGCATTATACTTTGTTGATTTCTCATCTCTGAATTAAATATTTTCATTAATTTTGGCATCTGAAATTATATAGAAATGATTAAAACTGTAAGTAAAATAATATTGGGATTACTGTGTATTCACTTCATTTCATGTACAGACGGGACGAATGTAAAGACCGATTACATGAGGTTAAACCTTAACGGTAAAGTGAAATTTATCACCGAAATATATTTTCTTCCGGCTGTTTCGGGGGACACGATAAAAAGGGGCGAACGGACGACTAACGCAACCTCATTTTTCGAATCTGCCGGAGACGAGCCGTTTTCTTCATACGAAACAAAGGTATATTTTGACCATAATGGAAATATTGCAGAATGTTTCATGGACGACAGCGCAAGCGATTTTCATTTCAAAGAAACATTCGAATATGATGATAACCTGCTTGTAACAAAACAGGGATTTTTGTCGGGAGAGTTTTTCTACAAAGAGATATACCGTTACGACTCGAAAAACAGGGAAACGGAAAGATATTTTTATGACAGCGAAAAGCATCTGTTCGAATCTGTTATTACAAAATATCCGGATGCGAACACTGTCATCGAAAAAGTCCATACGGAAAATGAATATTCTGATTTTGAACGGGAAACCCGCTTAAAAGACGGGTTGCCGGTACTGTTGACAAGCCGTCTTGATTCTGTGCGGATTATCGAAAAATGGCGCGGAGAATATGACGGTAACGGACGGGTAAGCGTCTCGAAATTTTATGATAGTCAGGATAAATTACTTCAGTACGAAAAATATGTCTATGACGGATACGGCAACGAACTCGAATATGCAATATTCTCTGATAACGACGAATTACTGACAAAACACGAATGCCGTTATAAATACGACGGATACGGGAACTGGACTCAACAGGTCACAATCACCGACGGACAGCCCGAAATTATTATATTAAGAAATATTATATACTATTAAATCTCAATTATATGAATTTTGACGAATTGGTTCTGGAAAGACAGAGCGACCGCATATACGACAAAAATAAAGCGGTCGAGGAAGAGAAATTGATTGAATGTATTGCTTCTGCGCGATTAGCGCCTTCGGCATGTAACGCTCAGCCATGGAAATTTATCATAGTGAAAGATGAGGTTCTCAAAGCTCGGACAGGCGATTCTGCCGCAAGTATGGGATTGAACAAATTTTGCATCGACGCCCCTGCTATTGTCGCCTTAACGCTTGAAAAACCGAATTTTACCTCGAAAATCGGAAGCGTTTTGAAGGATAAAGAATATACGCTGATAGACATCGGAATAGTTGCATACCACTTTTGTTTGAAAGCCAGCGATCTCGGTCTCGGAACATGCATGGTAGGATGGTTTAATGAGGAGAAAGTCAAAAAATTGCTGGGCGTTCCGGCGTCTAAAAGGATTCCGTTACTCATTACCGTCGGTTACAGGGCAGGCGAATTAAGAACGAAAACAAGGAAAAAATTCCAGGATATCTGTAGTATTGACAAATACTGACCCGATCTTTTTTTACCGGATTCCGGCATTAAGGTTAAAAAGTTATTAACATTATGCTCTCGTATTTTTATACCTGTGTTTAAGATATATACACTTCAAAAAGCAGGTTAATGAACGACAATCAGTGTTAAATACGGTTAAATTAAAAAAATATGTAAATATTGTTTCAAACATTAGTTTATATATCTGTTTTTAATATAAATACAGTGGATTCAAGACTTGTTTCGCTTTTGAATTATATTTGCAATATTTTAAAATATAGCTTTTTAAAATGCTCTGTTCCGCGATTTGTGATAATCATTTTTGTCATACCTTTGTCCGAAAATTAAGAAAAAAATTACGAACATGAAAAGAGTTTTATCGGTCATTTTGGTACTTGTATCGTTTGGTGTTTTTGCACAGCCGAAAGAGAAAGACGTCGAACTTAAAGAACAGGCTGCAACTATTAAAAAAGAACTGGCTTTGGACGACAAGTCGGAGCATTTGGTGTACAATGTTTTGTATCATGTCAAAACGAGAATTGCCGACATTCCGTTAGGACATGGAAATTACCAGAAGTTAGTTTCTTATGTAGATGAAGAAAGAGTCAGCATGATGAAAGCATTATTGCCTGCCAATAAGTACAAGCAGTATGAAAGTGTTTTCGGCCCCGGTGAAAAACAGAAGATTGCAAGTATTCTTGCAAAGAATGCGGAGTATGTGAAAAATCATGGCGTACTGGCTAAAAAAATTACCCTGGCAGATATGGACGACAAATTCACGAAAGAAACAGAAGATAATGAGGATGAAAATACTGTTGTAAATGACACTGTTGTATCGGCAAGCGAGCAGAAAGGCAACAATAAATAAACGGCAAATAATTGTTAGCGGGATTGTTTATAATATATTGGCATTGTATTCAAACCTTATGAGATTATTCTCATAAGGTTTTTTGCGAACCGTTATGTACGGTATTTTCATGCCAGGCGATCTGACAGTAAAACCGGATAACACTTTGCATCTTTAAGATATTTTGCTGAAATCTTTTTGAGAACCTGTATTCTCAAGACTGGTTTTCAGCGCCCTGTTTTCTTCAAGACTGAGATCCGGATCTCTAAGCAGAACAGATTCTACTATTTTCCTGACGGCTTCGAGCAGTTCGCCGTCTTTACTTAAATCGGTTATTCTCAGCTTAAACGGAAGTCCGCTTTGCTGTGTTCCTTCGATATCTCCCGGACCACGCATTTTCATGTCTTCTTCGGCTATTTTGAAGCCGTCGTTGGTGGCTACCATCAATTCCAGCCGTTTACGCGATTCTTTACTTAGTTTGTAACCTGCCATCATCAAACAGTACGACTGGTCGGCGCCCCGGCCAACTCTTCCCCGTAGCTGGTGTAACTGCGAAAGACCAAACCGTTCCGCGCTTTCGATAATCATTACAGAAGCATTCGGCACATTAACTCCGACCTCGATAACCGAAGTCGCAACCATTATATTCGCTTTTCCGGATACAAACATATTCATTGAAAAGTCCTTATCCGCAGTTTTCATTTTACCGTGCACCACCACAGTAACATATTCGGGAGGAGGAAACGCACGCACAATGCTTTCGTACCCGTCTTCGAGATACTTGTAATCCATTGTTTCCGATTCTTTTATCAGAGGATATACAACGTATATCTGTCGTCCCTGTTTTATCTGCTCTTTCAGGAATCCAAATACTTTCAATCTGTTACTGTCATTGAACAGCAATGTTTTTACCGGTTTTCTGCCCGGAGGCAACTCGTCGATAATCGACATATCCAGATCGCCATACACAGTCATGGCCAGCGTTCGCGGTATCGGAGTGGCCGTCATCACTAAAATATGCGGAACAGAGTCGGATTTATTCCACAGTTTCGCCCTCTGCTCAACCCCAAAACGATGCTGTTCATCTATAATCACCAATCCAAGGTTTTTGAACTGAACATTATCCTCAATCAGTGCGTGCGTGCCGATAAGGATATCTATTTTTCCTTCAGCTAATTCGTTAAACAGAACAGTACGCGCCGATTTTTTTGTAGAGCCGGTCAAAAGACTTACTTTAATATCCATTTCTTTCAAAAACTGCACAATGGATGTATAATGCTGGTTGGCGAGTATTTCTGTTGGCGCCATCATGCACGACTGGAATCCGTTGTCCAGGGCTATAAGCATGGTCATCAGTGCAACCAGAGTTTTTCCACTTCCCACGTCTCCCTGCAGTAACCTGTTCATTTGTTTGCCGCTACCCGTATCGTGTCTTATCTCGCGAATAACTCTTTTTTGCGCCTCAGTGAGAGAAAAGGGTAAATTATTTTCGAAAAAATAATTGAAATGTTCTCCGACTTTGTCAAATACAAATCCCCGAGTTGCGCTTATTCTCGCGGTTCTCTGATACAGTATTCCAAGCTGAATGTAAAACAGTTCGTCGAATTTCAGCCGGTTACGCGCCTGAACAAGCAGTTCCTGACTTTGAGGGAAATGGATATTCAACAGCGCTTCGGGCAAAGACAGCAGCCGGTATTTGTTCAGAAGATAGTCCGGCAATGTTTCCGGGATTTTGGTCAAAACAAGGTTAAGCAAATTAAACATCAGTTTCACAACTACTTTGTTTCCCATATAACCGTTACGCAGTCTTTCGGTCGAGCTGTAAATCCCGTTGATGTTGGTAGAAAAAATCCCCGGATTTTCTGTTTCATAAACATCTATCTCGGGATGCACCATACTGATTTGCCCGTTGAACAGATTCGGTTTCCCGAATACAACGTATTTTTTCCCGGGTTTAATTTTATCCTTTATCCATGTCAGTCCCTGAAAAAACACAAGATCAATGCTTCCCGTACTGTCGGCAAACCGGAAAACAAGTCTCTTTTTGCCTTTCCCTTTTCCTTCGACACTGCCTGAAACGATTTCGCCATACAGTTGAATATATGGCATATCGGGATCTATTTCCCTGACAGTGTAAAAACGCGTACGGTCAATGTATCTGAATGGAAAATAGTAAAGCAGGTCTTTGAAAGTCGCTATCTCCAGTTCGTTTATCAATAATTCCGCCTTTTTGGGGCCTACCCCGGGCAGATACATTATGTTCGTGTTTAATATCTCCTCTTTAAAATCACTCATATTTAATCAATTCAAATCACTGTTGCATCAAATATATTTACTGTACCAACTATTAAATAATTTCACAAATTTATAAAAAAACATCATTGCCCGATAAAAACAGAGCGAGTACTGTTAATTACTCGCTCACGGTTATCCAAATAAAACAAAAAAGAATAGTATGAAAAAAAAGATAACCGGGCGCAAAGGTATAAATTTTATTTGACAATCGATATAATAATTTTT
>JAISPE010000217.1 GCA_031275145.1 Prevotellaceae bacterium
GGGATATATTCAGGTCACAAAATCTTTCCAGGGTAAAATGCCGCGAACAGTATGCAAAATAACAGACAAAGGTATAAATGCATTCGACGAATATGTCAAAAATCTGCAAACATACATCAAAAAATGAGAAATACATCTCTTATTTTTTTACCGGACAGGTTTATAATATAAACTGATTTATATATTAAAAGAATATGATTAAGAAATATATACTGATTATTGCGTTTATTTGCTGTGGATTCGGCATGCAGGCACAGATACGGCTGACAGGAGAAATTGCAGACAAAAACGGAAAATCGATTCCCGGCGTGTCGGTAGATTTCGGCAACGGGCTGATACGGGTACAGTCGGACAATGACGGGAAGTTCGCATTTACATATCCCGATACGCTGAAAAATCGCCCGATTTGTTTCCAGTCGTTCGGATACAAAAGAAAAACAATGACTTTGAACAAAGGACAGCAAACCGTTCGGGCTGTTTTGCTCGACAGCGTTTACAGTCTTGGAACAGTGCTGGTTTCAGCTTCGCGTCATGGACGGTTCAGCGATTATTCGGCGCAGACGTATCAAATGTCCGCTTTTGATATCGTCACCAATCCGGCGGCAATGGCTGATATTATCGGGAACATGCGGGTATTGCCCGGCGTACAGACCGCCGACAACGACGGACGGCTGATTATCCATGGCGGCAGTTCCGACGAATCGCAAATCTATATCAACGACCTGATTGTCTCCAACCCGTACCTGTCGCCGGCGAAAAATGTCGGCGTACGCAGCCGTTTCACTCCCGATCTGTTTTCGGGAACAGTCCTGCAATCGGGCGGGTTTAATGCGGAATTTGGACAGGCTTTGTCCGGCATCGTGAATCTCAGCACCAAAGAGCGTGACCAAATGACGGCAAAAACCGATATTTCCGTTATTCTGCCTTTTATGTCCGGTGTTACACAAATCGATCAGCGGTCTACGTACGCTTATCGTGCAAGCCTCGATTATTCCAACCAGTTTCTGTATGATAAAATCACCAGCGGCATGTACAAAAGTAAAAAACCGTACCAGTCAGTCAATTCCGATATTTTCCTGACAAAGGAATTTTCTACGGACACAAAACTTACGGCTCAGTTTAACGGCAATTACGGGACAGGCCTGTACATTTACAGAAATGTGGACAATGTCGAAATCGAAACCGGAGTAAAACAGGCGTATGTCTATGGACAGATGAATTTTTATCACGTTTTCGGGAACAGACTGTCGCTGTCGGCGGCGACAAACGTAATTGTTGACCGGTTTTCGAGAGAAGAAACGCAATATAAAATCGCTTCGCAAAATATCTGGAATCACAGCAAAATCACTCTGCAATACAAATCGGGAAAAATCGTGAACCGCACCGGTGTGGAGTCCGTCTTTAATCCGTACAGGGAAACATACTCATTGGACGTCGATTATAACCGTAAGGTGCGAAACAGTCTTGCCGCCGTATACACCGATACAAAACTGTTTTTGACGAAAAATCTGACTGCAAGCGCAGGTATTCGGTGCGAATATTCCATGTATCTGGAAAAATTCAATCTTGCCCCGCGGTTATATCTGGCTTACAGGCTGAATACCGAAAATATTTTCTCCGTAGCGGCGGGCGATTATTTTCAGCTGCCTTCGATGGATTATTTAAAAGTATCCGACAACATCGATTTTACTTCGGTGCGCAAGGCAACAGCCTCGTACAGTTATGTCAGGAAAGACAGTAAATTCCAGATTGACGCATATTACAAAAAATACAATGATGCGGTTGTTTATTTTCAGGGACAGTTTATTGACAATTCGGGTTACGGACATGGCCTGGGCGCTGACGTATTCTGGAAAAGCTCTTTCAGAACGCTGGAATACTGGCTCACATATTCGTATAACAATACCGTAAAGAAATACGACGATTTTCCCGAAGCCGTCGCTCCTCCCTATGCCGCCCCACACTCGTTCAATGCTACACTGAAATACTGGATTGCCCCGCTGAAATCGCTGGCCAGTCTGGGTTACAACATTACATCGGGCCTCCCCTACTATAGCGACGAATTGCCCCGAACGGCATCAGGTACAACGCCTTTCCACAGTCGTCTGGATATATCGTGGTCGTATCTTCCGAAACCGTGGATTATCATACATCTTGGTTGCCGGAACGTTTCAGGTAAAAAGAATATTTACGGATATGAATATTCGAAAATCACGCCGGGAGTACGGAAAGAAATCACAGCGGCATATCCGCGTTTATTTATTGCAGGCATTTTCATTACTTTCAGCCGTTCAAAAACATTAAATCAGCTGCAATCACTGTAATATGCAAATTTTATCATGAATAATTATAAATTAATATATAAAAAAATGAAAAAAGGTTTATTTATGTTGATGCTGCTTGCAGCAAGCGCACTCAACGCACAAAACAAATTGACTGTCACAGTAGACGGTATCGAAAATCTGAAAGGACAAATCCTTGTAGCCGTATACGACTCGGCCGGATTCCTTCGCAAACCTGTTTATGCCGCCCTCGTCAAGGCGGACAGGGAAGAGGTGAAAATTGTCATCGACAGCATTGCCACAGGCAAGTATGCCGTTTCGCTTTTCCACGACGAAAACGACAATTTCAAACTCGATACGGGTAAATTCGGTATTCCGGTCGAAAAAACGGGCTTCAGCAACAACGCCAGAGGCAAAACCGGACCGCCAAAATTCGAAGACTGTGCTTTTAAAATCGAGGAAGACAGTACGGTTTATATTACATTGCAGGGATATAAACTGGAATGAATCCGAATCGAATCGAATCAAAAATTCCCGCCACGCAATCTGCAAGGCGGGATTTTTTTGATTGACACGATGTCTGAACTGTGATGTTTGTCCCTGAACTTGATTCAGGGTTTATGATTAACATGACAGTGTCATGTACGCTACGCCGAGCGAGAGTATCCGGTTTACCCGACAATATAGTGGAAGAATAAAAACCACAAATTGAAACTGAAAGTTTAAAAAAGCGCCAAAAGACTACCGAAGGACCACCGAAGGATCACCGAAGGATCACCGAAGGATCACCGAAGGATCACCAATGAACTGAAAGTTTAAACATACGCTGTCTGAACTGTGATTTTTGTCCCTGAACTTGATTCAGGGTTTATGATTAACATGACAGTGTCATGTCAACATCCTGGTCGTAATTGCGAATATCCGTTTCGTACCGAAACTGAAAAGGTGTGACAACGCTTGTCGAAGAGTGTGGCGACGAAGCAATCCGCGACCTGTCGTCATTGCGAATATCCATTATAAGGGCAAAAAAATTTTGCTCTTCAAAGATTTTGCCCAAAACCTCATTTCTACCTAATTCAAAATAACAGAACAACCTCAGTAGCAATGAGAAAACACACGCAAACCAACCTCATTACCGCATTAAACCGAACCGGATGCCGTTGATTTAATGCGGTAATGAGGTCTGAGGTTTATATCACATTTCCAGGCTACTGAGGTTGTTTTGTTTTGAAAATTAGGTGTAAATGAGGTTGTTTGCGACAAGCGTCATTGCGAGGAACGAAGCAATCCAGAAATACACGACCTTCCGGATTGCTTCGTCGCGCGCTCCCCGCAATGACGACAGGTCGGGGAAAAAGCCTGTTGTAAGGATATTGCGACAAGCGTCATTG
>JAISPE010000328.1 GCA_031275145.1 Prevotellaceae bacterium
AAAATCATATTTCCCGTCTCAGTCTTGCCATCGGGATATTCATTTTTTCCCTGTATTTTGCGATAGTCCTGCGGGCGATTGGATATCCTTTGCTTTCCAGTATTTCTTTTATTTCGTCATCTTTCAAGGGATGCTGCTTATTTTCATTTTCGATACATTCCAGGATTATATTTTTCACTTCCCTTGTCGACACTTCGCCTGCATCGGACTGTATACCTTCCGAAAAGAAGAATTTAAGAGAAAACACACCCCAGTTGCACTGTACATATTTACTGTTCACAACGCGCGACACCGTAGAAATATCCAGTCCGGTTGTTTCCGCAATATCTTTCAGAATCATGGGACGGAGGTCGCTTTCATTTCCGGTTTTGAAATATTCCGTCTGAAATTCCATGATAGCGTTCATCGTGCTCAACAGCGTTTCGTGCCGCTGTTTTATGGAATCGATAAACCATTTGGCAGAATCAATTTTCTGGCGCACAAAATTTACCGTATCCCTTTCCTCCCGGGACAGTTTCCGTTTGGACGAATAATTGCTGATCATTTCCGAATAGCCCCTGTTCAGGCGAAGCTCCGGTATATTGTACGAATTTAGAGTAAGTTCCGGTTCTCCGTTTTTAAAATCGAGAATAAAATCGGGAATAATCTGCTGAGCCTGTTCAATGAAAATATTTTCATATCCCGTTCCCGGTTTCGGATTCAGCCTCAGAATTTCACGAACGGCGTCCTTCAACAGATTTTCATTGATGTTGAGTTTCAATATAATTTTATTGTAATGTTTTTTTGAAAACTCCGCAAAACATTCATTAAGGATAAGCCGGGCAGTTTTTATCTCCTCTGTCTGTTCTTTGTTTTTCAACTGTATCAGCAGACATTCTTTCAGCGTTCTTGCCCCGACGCCGGGAGGGTCGAATGTCTGGATTATTTTCAATATTTCATCCAGTTCTTTCACCGTAGATTCTATTCCCATTTTGAACGCTATATCGTCGGTAATCGACTGCAGGTCGCGCCGCAGATACCCGTCATTATCAATACTTCCAACAATAAATTGTCCCAAAGTATGTTTTCTGCTGTCGAGATCCTGAAAAGCGAGCTGTTCTTCGAGTAACTGCTGCATGCCTTCCGAATTGCTCATTGTTGAATACTCCCTGTGTTCATCTCTCGAATTATTATTCGTCGAAGTTTTATAATTCGGAATATCATCTTCGATATAATCTTCCAGAGTAAATTCTTCCTCGTTGCTGTCGGCAGCCTCATCCGTCTGTTCGTCGGAAACGGGTTCTTCTTCTTCCAGTACCGGATTTTCTTCCAGTTCCTTTTTAATTCTTTCTTCCAGTTGAATCAGCGGAAGCTCAAGCAGTTTAACTGTTTGAATTTGCATCGGCGAAATTTTCTGAAATAGCCTTTGTTGTAAATTTTGTTGTATCATTTCTGTTTTTTCCAATATTTTAAATACTGCACAAAGTTAATAACATTTTTTATTCCTGCAAAAAAACCGGATATATTTATTGTTTTTTGCGCCGGTTTACATATCCGGTACGTCTGCACACTGTTTTCAGCGTTTATTAATTGAGACATATTGCTGTTCATCAAGAATATTTTTATATGCGGGACGAATAATACGCTTACTTTTGAAGTTCAGTTCTTCGATACGGTGGGCAGTCCACCCCACAATACGCGCCATTGCAAACAGCGGGGTATAAATGATTTGAGGCAATCCGATCATCTCGTATACAAAACCTGAATACAGATCGACATTTGCGCAGACCTGTTTTGAAACCCCCCTGTATTTGCAGAAACACTCTATCGCTCTTTCTTCCAAAAGTTCGAGAAAAGCGATCTCTTTTTCGCATTTTTTTTCTTTTGCAAGAGCGCGGGCAAATTTTTTCAGCAAAATAACGCGAGGGTCGGAAACCGTATATACGGCGTGGCCGATGCCGTAAATCAGGCCTGACCTGTCGTAAACTTCCTTTTTCAGCATCCGGGTGAGGTATGTGTCGATTTCGTCCACATTTGTCCAGTCGGCAATATTTTCCTTTAAATGAAAGAACATGTTTGCCACCTGAATATTCGCGCCGCCATGCAGAGGGCCTTTCAGAGAGCCTATTCCGGCAGCGATAGCCGAATAGGTGTCTGTACCCGTCGAGCTTGTTACGCGGACTGTAAACGTCGAATTGTTTCCTCCTCCATGCTCGGCCTGCAACACAAGCATAAGATCCAGCGTGCGGGCTTCAAGCTCGGTATACGTTCTTTTCAGCATATACAGGAAATTTTCGGCAATCGACAGATTTTCTTTGGGATGACGGATATTCAGCGAGTGTCCCGACGTACTGTGACGGTAGATGTTGTATGCGTATGCAATGATGGTCGGGATTTTGGAAATCAGTTCGATTGACTGCCGCATAAGATTGTCGGGGGAAATATCGTCGGGATTGGGGTCGAAATTATACATCTCCAGAACGCTGCGGGCCAGTATGTTCATGATGTTCTGGCCTTCCAGATCAATGATATTCAGTTTTGTTTTCTGTTCCAGAGGCATTTTGTCGTTCAACAGTTCCCTGAAATTCTGCAAATCGTCATTATCGGGGAGTTCTCCCGAGAGCATCAGATAGGCTATTTCCTCAAAACCGAAACGTTTCTCCTCAATCAAAGCATGAACGATGTTTTCCACATCATAACCGCGGTAATACAGTTTTCCGGGAATGGCTTTCAGTCCGCCTTCCGGGAGACGTTCGTATCCAACGACATTGCCTATTTGAGTAAGTCCGACCAGCACTCCCGACCTGTCTTCGTTACGCAAACCGCGCTTTACATTATATTTTGTAAACAGACTGTTATCGATTTTGCATGTAGTTTTTACTGTTTCAGACAGTTTGTAGATAAGGTATTCCTTTTTCATAATTAACAATATTTTTACAGTGATTTTATCAAGTTTATAACAAGTTCGCCGAACTGAGCCGTTCCAAGCGATTTCCCGTCCGGCATGAAACGTGCTAAATCGCCGGTTGCCTGTCCGCTAACGAAAGCCTGTTCCATTGCTGCCGTTATCAGGTTTGCCGCTTCGTTCCACCCGATATATTCGAGCATCATTACGGACGAAAGCAGCAGCGATGAAGGGTTTGCAATGTTTTTACCGGCTATGTCCGGAGCTGTGCCGTGTGTAGCCTCGAAAACAGCATGTCCGCTGACGTAGTTTATGTTCGCTCCCGGCGCAATGCCTATGCCGCCAACCATGGCCGCCAGCTGGTCGGAAATATAATCGCCATTGAGATTCAGTGTCGCGATGACAGAATATTTTTCGGGCGCTAACAAAGTGTTTTGCAGAAAAGCGTCGGCAATGACGTCGTTTACCGTTACTTTTCCGGCAGCCCGGGCTTCGGCCAAAGCTTTAGTCGCCTCATCCTCGCCTTTTTCTTTCTTTATTTTTTCATACTGTGTCATGGTAAAAGCCGTATCAGGAAATTCGCGTTCTGCCAGAGCATATCCCCAAAGTTTAAAGCCTCCTTCGGTGAATTTCATGATATTGCCCTTGTGTACCAGAGTGACGTCCGGCAGTCTGTTTGCCAGAGCATATTCTATTGCCGAACGGATTAACCGTTCAGAGCCTTCCCGCGAAACGGGCTTCACTCCGAAAGACGATGTTTCGGGAAAGCGGATTTTCGAAACGCCCATTTCTTCAGTCAAAAACCGGAGAAACTTTTTAGCTTCAGGCGTCCCCTGCCGCCATTCTATACCGGCATATATGTCTTCGGTATTTTCCCTGAAAATTACCATGTTCACTTTTTGAGGTTCTTTGAGGGGAGATGCCACTCCCTTAAACCAGCGAACGGGTCTGAGACATACGTACAGATCCAGAATCTGGCGAAGCGCCACGTTCAGCGACCGGATTCCTTCGCCAACGGGAGTCGTCAGCGGCCCCTTTATGCCTGCAACATATTCGCGAAAAGCGTCTATCGTTTCATCGGGCAGCCAGCTACCGGTGATTTTGAATGCTTTTTCACCCGCATACACTTCTTTCCATTCTATCGCGCGTTTCCCGTTATATGCCCTGATTATGGCTTCGTTAACTATACGCTGTGTTACGGGTGTAATTTCAGCTCCCACACCGTCTCCTTCGATGTAAGGAATCGTAACCGTATCCGGTACAAATAATTTATTTTTATCTTTCTTTATCTTCATAATTCTTCTTCATTTTTCATAAATAAATCATCCACGCTAATTTATAAAAATCAGTCCAAAGATATAAAGAAAAATTAAACTAAATCCACTGTTGAAATTCAGCCCTCTTTTACAGATACATAAACAGCCCTCTTAAAATCAGAGATTAAAAATCGGAAGAATTTAATGCCGTTTTTCGACATTGTAAGAGCAGACCGCTGGAAGTATAAAAGGCGTGATGACGCTTGTCGGATACCTTCTCGCCTGGCGCAGTCAACAAAAATCCTGTATCTTTGCAAAGATTTTTGGTGTTACGATTTCATTATTTATGGATGCGTAATGAAAAGGGAATCAGGTGAAAATCCTGAACAGACCCGCTGCTGTGAGCTCCATGAAAGTCTTTGAAAAATATTTGATACCACTGTTTTGTCTGTAGAAACGGGAAGGGATTTCAAAGATGGAGCAAGTCAGAAGACCTGCCGAAAAGAAATTTAGTTACAGGGCTTTCGTGGAATGAAGCCGGACAAATGTCTGTTTTTACAGTATTACGGTATACGGTTTTCCCGAAGTCATTTTTGATTGTGTAAATGAAACGTTTTTATTTTTATATATTGATGATACCCGTATTTGCCGGCATAAGGCAACATGTTTTTGCACAGCAGGCGGATACGGTGAAAGTGTATAATCTCGGCGAAGTTGTGATAGTCGGGTATACCACAAAAGAAATTATTCCTGTTCAGCAGCTTCGGGGGACGGGACTGAAAAACCTGAGCGTACATTCCGTTGCCGATGCGATACGGTATTTTTCCGGTGTGCAAATCAAGGATTACGGAGGAATCGGCGGTCTGAAAACCGTTAACATTCGCAGTATGGGAAGCCAGCATGTCGGTGTTTTCTATGACGGTATCGAAATGGGAAATGCACAGAACGGAATAGTCGATTTGGGCAGATTCTCGCTGGACAACATGGAAGCCATATCTCTGTATAACGGACAGAAAAGCGCAATATTTCAGCCGGCTAAGGATTTTGGCTCGGCCGGGTCGGTATATATGCAGACACGCGTCCCCGTTTTTAATCCCGGCAGTAAAAATAATTTCAAAGCGACATTCAAGGGAGGTTCGTTTGACTTGCTGAATCCTTCACTGCTGTGGGAGAGGAAATGGAACGGCAGGTTAAGCGCACAGTTCAGTACGGAATATATGCAGACAAGTGGAAAATACAGGTTTAGCTATAAGAAAACCGGCGGATACGACACCACCGAAACCCGTAAAAACGGAGATGTTTATGCTCTGCGTCTGGAATCCGGCCTGTTCGGAAAAATCGCCGACGGAGAATGGAAGGCAAAACTGTATTTCTACAATTCCGAACGCGGGTATCCGGGAGCGTCTGTCCGCGAAAAACCCGGAGAATATACGCATCAGGACAGGCAGTGGGATTCGAATGTGTTTCTGCAGTCGTCTTTCAGAAAAAACATTAACGGAGTTTACAGCATGCTGCTAAGCGGAAAATATGCATACGATTACCTGCATTATTTATCCGATCCGCGCGAAGACGTCACGACAATGTACATCGAAAACCGCTACAGACAGCAGGAAATGTATCTTTCGTCGGCTAACCGGTTTGCTGTCCTGCCGGTTTTAGACGCCGACATATCCGTTGATTTCCAGTGGAACAGGCTAAACGCCGATTTGCTCGATTTTGTTTATCCCAACCGTTATACCGTGCTGGCGGCGGCGGCTACAGCCTTGCATCTCAAAAAACTGAAACTGCAGTCTTCTATCCTGGCGACATTTGTACACGAAACGACACGCAGCGGGTACAGCGCCGCCGGTAACAAAAACGAATATACTCCCACGCTTATTGCATCATACAGTCCGTGGGAAAAAATCGACCTGAATCTGCGGGGATTTTACAAGCGTATTTTCCGTATGCCTACACTGAACGACCTGTATTACACGTTTATCGGGAACACAAACCTTGATCCGGAATACACGAATCAGTATGATTTGGGCTTTACTTTCAATCATAAATTTGAAAAAACGGTGTTGAAATACATCGAATTTCAGGCAGATGCATATTTTAATCAGGTCGAAAATAAAATTGTCGCCGTACCGACATCCAACCAGTTCCGGTGGACGATGCTCAACCTCGGATATGTGGAAATACGGGGCGTCGACATGGCATTGCAGGCGAACTGTGCTGTCCGTAAGGATTTCCTGCTGCACGCCAGAGTAAACTATACTTTCCAGAAAGCGCAGGATTTTACCGAAGGCAGCAGTTATCGCGGAGGACAGATACCGTATATCCCGTGGCACAGCGGCTCTCTGATTTTAAATGCAGGATACGGAAAATGGTATCTGAACTACAGTTTTATTTATACCGGCGAACGCTATCACAGGGTGGCAAATATCCCCGAAAATTATATCAAGGCATGGTACACAAACGATCTGTCTCTCTCAAAAGAGCTGGCCATGCGGAAAATAAAAATACGTCTGACCGCCGAGGTAAACAATATTTTTAATCAACAGTACGAAGTTGTACTGCGATATCCAATGCCGGGCACGAATTTCAGATTTGTGATTAATGCCGAGTGTCCCTTTTTTTGACAGAATCTCCTTTTTTGACCTAAAATCCGCAAGAAAAAATTTGGAAAAACGAGAGATCAATTTTTGCGGTTTTTAAGTCCAAAAAGAGGCAAATATTCATAAAAAAGGTGGGAGATAAAATTTCCAAAACATGCAAAAACCGAATATTGTCCTGAAAAAAATCAGAACAGTTTGTAAATGGAGCAGTATTTCTACTGAAATTTGACGCTATTGTATAAATCGTTAATATACATCTGTATATCAAAGGGGGATTTTACTGTCAGGATACAATATTCCCATAAAAGAACTGTTTTTGTGTCTGTTTTTAAATTACGAGTTCATCGTAAGGTCTGTCGGTATAGAGTTTTAAAATCCACTGCCTATGCCGGTAAACCCACTGTCCTGCTACGGATATAAATTTGAAGATAAACCGTTTAAGTCGGGATGTCGGTTTAATGTCCTTAAAAACACACGACACTTTGTTTACGGTATAATTGTAAAAGTTCTTAATCATTGCAGTCATAATCAGATAAACAGTATTGAA
>JAISPE010000364.1 GCA_031275145.1 Prevotellaceae bacterium
TTCTGTTATTTTGAATTAGGTGAAAATGAGGTTTTGGAAGGGCAAAATCTTGGAAGGGCAAAAAAATTTTTACCCTTATAATGAATATTCGCAATGACGACCTGTCGCGGATTGCTTCATCGCTGATTCGTCGCCATATTCTTTGACAAGCGTCATCACGTCTTTCAGTTGCGGTACGAAACGGTTATTCGCAATGACGACCTGTCGCGGATTGCTTCGTCGCCACATTCTTCGGCAAGCGTCTTTCAGTTGCGGTACGAAACGGATATTCGCAATGACGGAATGCGACAGTATGCGGTTGAGATGACAGTAATTTTTAACTGTTTTATCAATCGGGTTTGATAACGGTAAGATTTGCGAATCGCAGTATTAAAGTTTTAGCTCCTGCATTATAGAACTTGATTTTTGCTCTGACATCGTTTCCTTCGAGCTCAAGTTCTTCGACACGTCCCCGTCCGAAACGTGCATGTTCCACTTCTGCGCCGGGGAATATACCGGATGTGTCAACAGTTTTTTCCGGCACATTAGTTTTTTCCGGATTTATGGGTTTAAGCCGGCGAATATTGTTCGGTGCATTTGTCTGATTCCTGTGAATAAGATCCGAATTAGCTCTCAAAATATCGCTGGCAACACTCGACGACAGATATTCCTCGTCTATATCGCGTAAAAACCGGCTTGGTACAGACGAAGTCAGACTTCCCCAGCGATATCTTGTCTGCGCAAATGAAACTGTCGCTTTGACTGCCGCCCGGGTCAGCGCGACATAAAAAAGACGCCGTTCTTCCTCCAGAGAATGTTCCGACTGTATGGAATTGCTGCCCGGAAAAAGCCCTTCCTCCATCCCCGCGACATATACGTAATCAAATTCAAGGCCTTTGGCAGAATGTACAGTCATCAGGATTACTCTGTTGCCGTCTTTCGGCGAATCTTTGTCCAGATCGGTTATCAGGGAAACATTTTGCAGATATTCGGTTATCATTACACCCTCCTCTCTGCGTTCGGGACTTTTCGTGTATTCTTTTATTCCGTTCAAAAGTTCTTCGATATTGTCGATGCGCGATATGCCTTCGGGGGTTTTATTTGCCTTAAGCTCAGTCATTATTCCGGACTGTTTGATTACGTTCAGCGCAAAAGTGTACGCATTTTCCGTATGTACCTGCATAATGAATGACTCGATCAGTTCTTTAAATTCGATGATTTTCCTTGCCGTCGCATCTTTTACGCCTATGTATATCGACGACAGTCTGTTTATGCTCTCCCACAGACTGAGAGTGTTATCGGCGGCATAAGTCTGTATTTTGTCCATAGTGGTGTTGCCTATGCCTCTTGCGGGATAATTGATAATTCTTTTCAGAGACTCGTCGTCCTGCGGGTTTACCGCCAGTCGCATATAAGCCAGAGCATCCTTGATTTCGGCGCGCTGATAAAACGAAATACCCCCGTATATCCTGTAAGGAATGTTTCTTCTTCTGAGAGCGTCTTCAAATATTCTGGACTGTGCATTTGTACGGTAAAAAATAGCTATATCGGAATAATTTACCTGCCGTCCGTACACGATATCCACAATGGCCGATGCAACCAGCTGGCCTTCTTCCTGGTCGGTAAATGCTTTTATAACGTCTATTTTTTCGCCTTTGGCCCCTTCCGAGAAACAGGTTTTCTTCAGCTGTTTTTTATTTTTAGCAATCAAACTGTTGGCTGCATTGACAATTGTCTGTGTCGAACGATAGTTCTGTTCCAGCTTATACTCGGCATAATTCGGATAGTCTCTTCTGAAATTCAGGATATTTTCAATTCTTGCACCGCGAAACGAATAGATACTTTGAGCATCGTCGCCCACAACGGTGATATTGTTTGACAGTTCGGCCAACCGTTTAACAATAAGATACTGGGCGACATTAGTGTCCTGATATTCATCAACCAGAATATATTTAAACCCTCTCTGGTATTTGTTTAGAATGTCGGGATGATCGCGGAACAGAATATTTGTATATAACAGCAGATCATCGAAATCCATAGCGTTTGCGTTCCGGCATTTCATGACGTATCTCTGATATATTCCCGAAACTTTCGGTCTGTGCAGCTGCATGTCTTCATTTGTCAGCTGCACGTTCGAGGTGTATGCCGCAGGCGTCATCAGATAGTTTTTTGCCATTGAAATTCTGCCGTATACCTCCTTGTCCTTATAGACTTTATCGTTCAGATTCATTTCCTTGATAATACTTCGTATTATGCTAAGGGAATCCGTCGTATCGTATATGGTAAAGTTGGATGTAAATCCTATGGCTTCCGCTTCGGTACGCAGTATTCTTGCAAAAATAGAATGAAAAGTCCCCATCCACAGTCGATTGGCCTGTTTTCCCGCAACCCTGGTGATACGTTCTCTCATTTCGTTTGCCGCCTTGTTTGTAAAAGTCAGAGCAAGTATCGATTTCGGAGAAACATTATTCATTAACAGATGAGCAATTTTGTATGTCAATACTCTTGTTTTTCCCGAGCCTGCTCCGGCGATGATCAAACTCGGACCGTCGATATGTTTAACAGCCTCCTGTTGTACGGGACTTAAATCAGCTAAAATATTTTCCACAATGTCTCGAAAAATAGTTAAATTTTATATATTTGTTTACCCTTGCTTCCTGAGTGTTATAACACTGTAATTTTGCATTTTAACGTATCTTAAACTAATAAGATACCTGTCTTTAACATTCACAAAGGTAATGAATTTTTAAGATTTGCAAAATATCGAACATTTTTTTTGACAGAACTGACAGAATTTGTAAATATATTGAAAATTGACTGCGTCTAATTAAAATTTCTGTTAATTATGTCAAAAACATAAAGGAAAACCTCGCCTCACTTTTTTACAGACAATACAAAACAGCCTGTTTTACATACTGATTATTTTATTTAAAAAATATTCGTGTATACGGGTATCGTTTGTCAATTCGGGATGAAATGCGGCCGCGATGAAATTGTCCTGCTCTGCAAAAATAATCTTATCCTGATATGAGAGCAGGACCTTTACACTGTCTCCGGCTTTGTCGATGTACGGGGCGCGAATAAATACGGTGTGGAAAGGGATATCGCCAAGTACCGGAATATGCATATCTGCCTCAAAACTTGACAGCTGCCGTCCGAAGGCATTCCGTTCCACGTAAGTATCCATCAGTCCCAGACGGTACTGTTCACTGTTGTTGATATGTTTCGACAGAAGTATCAATCCGGTACAGACGCCGAAAACCGGCAAACCTTTTTTTCCCTGTTCGACAATCGGCGTCAGCAAATTATACCGGACTAAAAGTTTTCCAACGGTAGTGCTTTCTCCTCCGGGCAGTATCAGACCGTCGATTCCGTTCAGATCTTCCGGGTTCAAAACATCGGCTGTTTCCACACCCATCCTGCACAGCAGATTACGGTGTTCCCTAACCGCACCCTGCAAGGCTAAAATACCGATCTTCATACTTTACCAGCCCCGACCGGCTATCCTGTCCTTATCGTCCATTTGGGCTACGCTCTGACCGCGCATAGCGTCGCCAAGTCCTTTGGATACTTCGGCGATTAATTTCGCGTCTTTATAATGAGCCACCGCTTCGACGATAGCTTTGGCGCGTTTGGCCGGATTATCGGATTTGAAGATTCCCGACCCGACGAATACCCCGTCGCAGCCTAATTCCATCATCAGCGCAGCGTCGGCGGGCGTTGCAACTCCTCCGGCGGCAAAGTTCACGACAGGCAGACGGCCCAACGCTTTTACCTGTAACACTAATTCGTACGGAGCGCCTATTTCTTTTGCAATGCTCATCAGTTCCATAGGAGTGGCGCTTACAACACGCTGTATATCTTCGTTAACCCTGCGTATATGACGGACAGCTTCCACGATATCGCCTGTGCCGGCTTCGCCTTTGGTACGTATCATCGCAGCTCCTTCGCCTATGCGTCGCAACGCTTCGCCCAGATTGCGGGCTCCGCATACAAACGGAACCTTGAAATCGGATTTCAGTATGTGATAGACATCGTCGGCCGGAGTCAGTACCTCGCTTTCATCAATAAAATCAATCTCCAAAGCTTCGAGTACGCGGGCTTCGACGATGTGCCCGATGCGGGCTTTTGCCATCACGGGGATTGATACGGCTTTTTGAATCCCGATTATCATTTCCGGATCTGACATGCGCGCTACCCCGCCCTGAGCGCGAATATCCGACGGAACACGTTCCAGCGCCATCACTGCAAC
>JAISPE010000002.1 GCA_031275145.1 Prevotellaceae bacterium
TTTTTGTTTTCTTTTTTTAATAATTGTTATCTTTGCGCTTCAATTTCGATTTGCGAATATGAAAGGTAACATTGTGATAAAGAATAAACGAGCGGAATTTGATTACGAATTTCTCGAAAAATATACCGCCGGAATAGCGCTTTTCGGTACGGAAATAAAATCGATAAGAGCGGGAAAAGCAAGTCTTGTCGATTCGTACTGTTATTTTACAGGGAACGAACTGTATATCCATGGACTTCATATATCGGAGTACTGGTGGGGAAATCTGAACAATCACGACCCGAAAAGAGAACGCAAGCTGCTTTTAACCCGTAAAGAATTGAACAAACTGCACAAAAAGACAAAAGAAAAGGGACTGACAGTCATAGCTTCCAAACTCTATATCGCCGAAAACGGTTATGCAAAACTGGTCATAGGACTTGCGCGCGGGAAAAAATCGTACGATAAAAGAGAATCAATCAAGGAAAAAGACGTTAAACGGGACCTCAAACGGGCTGAACGAAATTATAACAGATGAATAAAAAACTATTTCTCAGACGCGGAAGAGAAGATTCGATAAAACGTTTCCATCCGTGGATATTTTCCGGAGCAGTAAAAAGCATGGACGCCGGCGTAAACGACGGAGATGTGGTCGATGTATATTCGTCGGAAAACGAATTTCTGTGCCGGGGACATTACGAGCCGGGGTCTATTGCCGTCAGGATACTGACATTTGTCGATGAGGAGATTAACGAACAGTTTTTCAAAGACAGAATATCCGGAGCGTATCGTCTGCGTAAAAGATGCGTTATCCCTGCTTTTGAGGATAAAGCGGGCGATATGTACAGGCTGGTGCATGGCGAAGGCGATTTGCTGTCGGGATTAGTCATTGACATATACGGAGATATGGCCGTTATGCAGGCTCATTCCGTCGGGATGGGCAGGTCCTGCGAATTGATTGCAAAAGCATTGACCGGTGTTTGCGATGAAGTTAAATACGTGTACAATAAAAGCTCGTCGACCCTGCCGAAAGGAAAATACACTGCCGGCGACGACGGATGGCTGTCTCTCGAAAGAGAATTGCCTGTCACTGTTTACGAATACGGCAATCGTTTTGAAATCAATCCGGGAGAAGGTCAGAAAACAGGCTTTTTTATCGACCAGCGTGAAAACCGTCTCCTGTTGCAGAAATATTCGCGGGGCGCGTCGGCGCTAAACCTGTTCGCTTATACGGGCGCTTTTTCGGTGTACGCACTGAGAGGAGGCGCGGCAAAAGTCGATTCGGTGGACAGCTCGGCCAGGGCTATCGCTATGGCAAACAGAAATGTCGAACTGAATTTCGGCAGTGCGGCAAATCACAGGGGAACAGTTTCGGACGTGTCCGATTATCTGAGAAAAACGGAAGATGTTTACGATATGATAATATCCGATCCTCCGGCGTTTGCCAAACATCAGAGCGCCGTCAAAAACGCTCTGAGGGCATATATACGGCTAAACGCCAAAGCGATGGAAAAACTTGCGCCCTCGGGAGGAATACTGTTTACTTTCAGCTGTTCGCAAGCCGTCAATAAACAGCAGTTTTTGCAGGCGCTGTTCTCTGCCGCCGCAATCGCCGGACGACAGGCGAGCATTTTGCACTGTCTGAACCAGCCGGCCGACCATCCGGTAAATATATATCATCCCGAAGGAGATTACCTGAAAGGATTGGTGGTTTATGTAAAATAATAATAAATTAAAAATATGGAATTTAGAATAGAAAAAGACACTATGGGAGAAGTGAAAGTTCCTGCAGATGTGTATTGGGGAGCTCAAACCCAGCGAAGTATCGAAAATTTTAAGATTGCAAGGGATATTAACCGTATGCCGAAAGAGATAATCGAAGGTTTTGCATGTCTCAAAAAGGCTGCCGCCCTGACAAATCTCGAACTCGGAGTGATTTCAAGAGAAAAAGCGGAACTGATTGCTCAGGTCTGTGACGAGATTTTAGACCACAAGTTAGACGATCAGTTTCCGCTGGTCGTATGGCAGACGGGTAGCGGTACGCAAAGCAATATGAACTGCAACGAGGTTGTCGCATATCGCGGGCATGTCATCAGAGGCGGACAACTGACCGACAAAGAGAAGTTTCTGCATCCCAACGACGACGTAAACAAATCGCAGTCGTCAAACGACACTTTCCCGACGGCCATGCATATTGCCGCTTACAAACTTTTAGTCGATGTGACTGTTCCCGGAATAGAAAAATTAAGGGATACTCTGGCCGCAAAAAGCAGGGAGTTTATGAACGTCGTGAAAATCGGGAGAACTCACTTTATGGATGCTACGCCTCTGACTCTGGGACAGGAATTTAGCGGTTATGCTGCGCAACTGACTCACGGACTTAAAGCAATCAGGAACGCTCTGCCTCATCTCTCGGAACTTGCTCTGGGCGGCACTGCTGTAGGTACGGGTATAAACACTCCCGAAGGATATGCCGAACTTGTCGCCAAAAATATCGCCAAGCTGACCGGTCTGCCGTTTGTTTCCGCCGAAAACAAGTTTGAAGCGCTGGCGGCGCACGATGCTGTAGTCGAGGCGCACGGCGCATTGAAAACCGTAGCGGTCAGTCTGATGAAAATTGCCAACGATATCCGTATTTTAAGTTCGGGACCGCGTTCGGGTATCGGCGAAATTTCGATTCCCGACAACGAGCCGGGCTCTTCAATCATGCCCGGGAAAGTCAATCCGACACAGTGCGAGGCCTTAACAATGATTGCAGCCCAGGTGCTTGGAAACGATGTTGCCATAAACATAGGTGGCGCTACCGGACATTTTGAACTCAACGTGTTTAAACCTGTGATAATATACAATTTCATTCACAGCGCACGTCTGATTGGCGAAGGATGCGTAAGTTTCAACGATAAATGCGCAGAGGGTATCAAACCGCTGTACGCCAATATCGAAAAACATCTCAATAACAGTCTGATGCTCGTTACGGCTCTGAATACCAGAATAGGTTACTACAAGGCCGCCGAAATTGCACAGACAGCACACAGAGAAGGTTCTACTCTCAAAGAAACTGCGATAAAACTCGGTTATCTCACCGCCGAGGAATTTGACCTCTGGGTCGATCCTTCAAAAATGGTGGGCAAACTGTAGGTTATCTGTAAAATTTTAATGGATAATTCTCATATAAACTCAAATGTAAACAGTCGAAAACGGATAATTGCATAAATATCTGTTTTTCGACTGTTAAACATTCAATCCTTTAAAAACGCTTACTGTAAGTTGTAGTTCATTGCATTCCGTCATCGCTATTCATTTACGTATTTCCTAACGGAATGCTTTTTTTTACAGCCTTTTGTGGTTTAAACGAACTCTGCCTCTGATAATTGTTTTGCCAGCTCGTGTAACCCCTGCTCTATCTCCTTTTTTCTTTTTTCCGACGGCGTTTTTATTCCGTAGATATATTTCGCCATAAGACTCCTGTTTATCCCTATCTGTTGAGCAAAAGAAGAAACATTAATTTGCGGATGCGCTGAAAAAAAATCGCCTATCGGATTTTTTTTCGGTTCTTCATTCGCAAAGAAACTGTCAATATGAATATCTTCATCCAGATTTTCCCACCTTATGTCGTCTCCGAATTTTCCTATTTTGAAGGCATTGCGTTCCGATTCTGTGGCATCCTTCAACAAGGGAAAAGCTTCGAGAGGACGGCTGTAAGTTTCTCCCTGTTCCGTTTCAATAAAAATCCTGTTTTCTGAAAACCGGACTTTTTTTACTGTTCTTTTTTTCTTAATCTCCATGATATTTATGCCATTCTTTAACAAACTCCTCTTTATACAAATTAATTATGATCAGCGCCTTTTTTATATCTTTGGGTTTTATGTCCCTGTTTTCTACCACTTTTATTGCCGGAATCAAATTTATTTTTGCTCTTCCATCACTGTTTTCAACATGAACATGCACAAGCTTATGTTCATCTGAATAGAAGTAGAACCGCAAACCAAAAATATTCAACAGTGTAGGCATCTGTTTTAATCTTTATTTATGCGACAAAGATAGGGATAATTTTTTATCCCCGCAAATTTTAATCAGAATTTTTAAGTCGGCACTGGTTTTTGAGAGTTCTTCAAAAAGTATTAATTTTGCGGCGCATTTCAGGCTGTATGTCGGACAGGATTGTAAGACATTTAAACAGGAAATGATATCATTGACATGAAAAAAGTATTATTTATTGACCGTGACGGGACTCTGGTCATTGAGCCTGCAACAGATTATCAGATTGACAGTCTCGAAAAACTTGAATTTTATCCGGGTGTTTTTCAGAATCTCGCAAAAATTGCAAAAGAACTCGATTACGAACTTGTGATGGTTACAAATCAGGACGGTTTGGGTACGGAATCGTTTCCCGAAGAAACTTTCTGGCCTGTACAGAATAAGATTGTCCGGGCATTTGAAAACGAAGGCGTTATATTTGCAGATATATATATCGACAAAAGTTTTCCCCACGAAAACCTGCCGACTCGAAAACCGGGTACAGCCATGTTGAACAAATATCTGTACGGAGAATATGATCTGAAAAACTCTTTTGTGATAGGCGACCGGCCGACGGATGTGGAACTTGCAAAAAATCTCGGCGCAAAATCTGTCCTGATCAGCGGAAATGACTGTCCCGACGCCGATTTGACCGCTGCGGACTGGAGCGAAATATACTCGTACCTGAAACAGATACCTCGCCGCGCACATGTATCCAGAAAAACATCGGAAACGAATATCGATATAACTCTCAATATCGACGGATCAGGCAAAAGCAGTATTTCCACCGGACTGGGTTTTTTCGACCACATGCTCGAACAGATAGCGAAACACGGTAACATGGATTTGACTGTCGATGTAAAAGGCGATCTGCATATTGATGAACACCATACTGTTGAAGATGTCGGCATCGCTTTGGGCGCGGCATTTCAGGACGCTTTGGGAAGCAAGAAAGGAATCGAACGTTACGGATTCTGTCTTCCGATGGACGACTGTCTGGCGCAGGTTGCCGTTGATTTCGGCGGACGGCCATGGCTTGTCTGGCAGGTCGGGTTCAGGAGGGAAAAGATAGGGGAAGTGCCAACCGAAATGTTCATGCACTTTTTCAAATCGTTCTCCGATAACGCCAAATGTAATCTCAATATCAAAGCGGAAGGCGAAAACGAACATCACAAAATCGAAGGTATCTTCAAAGCTTTCGCCAAAGCATTGAAACATGCTGTACGGCATACGGATAATTTTATCATACCAAGTACAAAAGGAAGTTTATGACAGCAATTGTAAAATATAATGCCGGCAATACGGCTTCGGTGAAAAATGCGCTCGACAGGCTGGGCTGTTCATGCAAAATAACTGACGATAAAGACGAAATACTCTCTGCCGAAAAGGTGATTTTTCCGGGAGTCGGCGAAGCAAGTTCGGCAATGAGGTATCTGCGTAAAGAGAACATGCACACGCTAATCTCTTCGCTGAAACAGCCTGTTTTGGGGATATGTCTCGGTTTGCAGCTGATGTGCAAATCGTCCGAAGAAGGCGATGCGGAATGTCTGGGAATATTCGACACCGAAGTGAAACTGTTTCCGCCGGCAGGCATTGTCCCTCACATGGGATGGAACAGTCTCAGAGAGATCAAATCCCCGCTGTTCAACGGAATAGAGCCTGTTCACGACTTCTATTTCGTACACAGTTATTACGCCGGACTTTGTCCGGAAACTGTTGCCGTCTGCGATTATATCGTCCCGTTTGCGGCGGCAATCAGCAAAAATAATTTCTACGCAACTCAGTTTCATCCCGAAAAATCGGCGTCGACAGGAGAACGGATATTGAAAAATTTTCTTGAACTGTGAGACTTATTCCTGCAATTGACATAATAGAAGGCAAATGCGTGCGCCTCACAAAAGGCGATTATTCTACAAAAAAGATTTATAACGAAAACCCTCTGGAGGTTGCGAAAGAATTTGAAGATGCAGGAATAGAATATCTTCATCTTGTAGATCTGGACGGGGCAAAATCAAATCATATTGTAAATCACAGAATTTTGGAGCAAATCACGGGCCATACATCTCTCAAGGTCGATTTTGGCGGAGGACTGAAAAGCGACGACGACCTGAAAACAGCTTTTGCCTGCGGTGCAAAACAGATTACTGCCGGAAGTATCGCCGTCAAAAATCCCGAAATATTCCTCAAATGGCTTGCGGAATATGGCGCCGAAAAAATTATACTCGGAGCCGACGCCGTCAACCGGAAAATATCCACACACGGATGGATGCAAAATTCTTCCATTGACGTCGTGGATTTCATTAAACAGCACGAAGCAAACGGAATTAAATACGTTATCTGTACCGATATCGGCAGGGACGGGATGCTGCAGGGCGCGGCAACGGAACTTTACAGCGATATCTTGAAGGAAACGCCGGTGAATCTGATAGCAAGCGGCGGCGTTTCCTGTATCGACGATATTGTCAAACTCAAAAACGCAGGTTGCGAGGGCGTTATTATCGGCAAGGCTTTATATGAAGGCAAAATCAATATCAGTGAATGGTCTTCCGGAGATTGGGGAACGGGAAACTAATAAAGGGAACTCCTGAAAACCCAATTTGCGGATTGAGATATTTCCGGATAACAGGGCGAAAAATTTTAGGGCGAAAAATTTTTCGCCCCTACATGGATACCCCCCGAACAATCCGGAAACATGGCCGAACAGTCATATTCATGGCGTCGTCAATTCGTAGGGGCGAAAAATTTTTCGCCTCCATTATTTTTCGCCCCATTGTTTTTCTCCCCCTATTATTTTTGCAGTTTAGTGAAGGAAAATTAATAAAGTATAACAGTTTCTCCTGCAGGGCAGGGTGTTCAAACGTAGACAAAAAACCTCATTTCCACCTAATTCAAAATAACAGAACAACCTAAGCAATGAGAAAACACACACAAACCAACCTCATTACCTCATTAAACCGAACCGGATGCCGTCGGTTTAATGGGGTAATGAGGTCCGGTTTATGTCACATTTCCAGGCTACTGAGGTTGTTTTGTTTTGAAAATTAGGTGTAAATGAGGTTGTTTGCAAAAAGCGTCATTGCGAATAACCGTTTCTTACCGAAACTGAAAAGATAATGACGCTTACCGGAAAAAGTCTGCGACCCTTATAAAATAAAACCCTTATTTCCACAAAGCTCCCTTAGTAGCCGGGGATTGTTTCGTCGCATATCCAACTCACAAATTCAGACCGTTTGAAGTATAACATAATTCACAAAATTAACAGATTTTGTAAATTATGAAAATTCTGTTAATTATGTCAGAAAAAGAAATTATGTTTGAATGTAAAACAATATATTATAAACTGTTTGGAATTTTGTTTTTTTAATATTATATTTTCCATTATCTTTGCGCGGTATTTTAATATTATTCTAAAATCGGAATTATAAAAATATAAACATACGGATGAGAAGAATAGTTGTTATATCATT
>JAISPE010000012.1 GCA_031275145.1 Prevotellaceae bacterium
ATGTACTTTTCGTTTTGAACGGACACAATAAACTTTTTCGCTGTTTTTATCTGTGTTTCAAAGGCTTTTCGGGCTTTTCGGGCTTTTATAAAATGTAGGTTTCGTTTTGACGCCCATACCTGCAAACTTTTTGTTTTTTCATTAAAACTTTTCGTTAATTCAGCGAGATTGTTTGTTAATGTTTCGCCGAGCGTTTTGAATGAATTTCCTAACTCTGTTCTATTATCTTTTGCAGATTTATATGTTTGAGCAACTAAATTGGTAATTTTTTCATCAACTGTTTTAACCAATTCATTTAGTTGTTTTGAAAAACTATCAAATTGATTTTTTTGAGCATTTGACAGTTCCGACACGGTTTTAGTTAAATTCTCTCCTAAAATCTTAAATGAATTGGTCAATTCTTCGCGATTATTTTTGAAAGAATCTTGACTTTCTTTTCTATTTTCTCTAAATTCTTCTCTCACAAGAGAATCTATTTTGGAAACATCAGATTGAACATTCCTTAATTTTGTAATTACATCATTGTTATTAACAGAATTTTTTTTTGTAATGCTTATTACAATATTGATAACTCCAATGATTATCAAAACTACAAGTAAAATGGTTGTTATCATTGTTTTAACTCCTTATTTATTAGATCATAATTCAGAATAAATCGCAATGCTTCTTTGTTGTTTTCGGTAGGTTTAAGTTTTAGTTTTTCGGTTTCGGGAGCATATTTGTTTGTCAAATATGTTTCAAAAATTTCATCGACAAGTTCCAGTTTGTTGATTGATTTAGTCAAACAATATAACGCACTAAAAATAAGCGTAATGGTTGTTAATCGCTGTTGTCCGTCAATTACTGTTAATTCCTTCACAGAAGTTGCAGAATAAACATCATCATGGACATAGACAATGCTGCCAATAAAATGTGCATTATCGGTACTTGCGCCGATTCTTTTTATGTCGTCCAAAAGCTGGCCACATTCTTTTAATGTCCAATTGTAATTTCGCTGATAGACAGGAATAGCAAAGGTTGTTTTGTTACTTGCTAAAAAATCTGTTATTTTTGTTTCGCTTGCTTTCATACTTTACAAATTTCAAAAGATAAAAAACGAGTTTTAAAAGCATACTTATCCATTTCGATATGAGCAACAGGAGTAAATCCTTCGGACAGGCCACCCGCCCCGGCGAATAAATCTATGAAATTTAAAGTATGTACCATATTCAATTCACAAAAATTTTTCGCCGCAAAATTACTGAAAAAATCAATTTGAAGACAATTGAAGACGGTTAATTTGCCGTTTTAAAAAAAATACCCAACTTTACGCCGGATATATTATAGGCATATATAATGAAAGGTATTGATACACACAGTAAAGAGACAGGTTTTGGTACAGCGCCGGTTTATCTGACCGCTGTGTCGACCATACTTGGCGCGATATTGTTTTTGCGATTTGGTTACGCTACGGGAATGCTGGGCTTTTTCGGCGTATTTTTGCTGATCGTACTCGGACATGCGATAACAATTCCAACCGCTCTTGCCATATCCGAAATCTCGACAAATACACGTGTCGAGGGCGGCGGCGAATATTTTATCATCTCACGTTCGTTCGGTCTGAAAATCGGTTCGACCATAGGGATTGTACTGTACATTTCGCAGGCCATAAGCGTCGCTTTTTATACCATTGCATTTACCGAAGCCTTTGAGCCACTGTTTAACTGGTGGAAACATTATTTCGGCTTCAGCCTTCCGCGACAGGTAATCAGCCTGCCCTCGCTCTGTCTCCTGTCATACATTATTCTGAAAAAAGGAACAGGATCGGGAATGAAAGCGCTTTACATCGTAAACGCAATACTTGTTTTGTCGCTGTTTTTCTTTTTCATCGGGAAACCCACCGTCGAAGATCCCGAACATACAGTTATCAACAATTTTACATTTTTAAACAGAGATTCGTTTTTCATAATATTCGCAATCTGTTTCCCCGCATTCACAGGCATCACGGCAGGCGTAGGTCTGAGCGGCGACTTGAAGAATCCGGGAAAATCGATCCCGTTGGGAACAATGGCGGGAACACTCACAGGATTAATAGTATATATACTGGTTGTATGGAAACTGTCCGTTTCCGCTCCTGCCGCCGATCTGATAGGCAATCAGCTTGTCATGTCGAAGATTGCCGTCTGTGGCGCTGTGATTATTCCGATAGGGCTTGCGTCGTGCACTTTTTCTTCGGCAATAGGCTCAATTATGGTTGCTCCGCGTACACTTCAGGCGATTGCCCTCGATAAAAGTTTTCCGGTACGGAAGATTAACATTTTTCTTGCGCGGGGAAGAGGAAAAACAAGGGAGCCGGTTAATGCAAGCATCGTAACATTGATCATTGCCCTTATTTTTGTCATTATGGGGAATGTGGATGCGGTTGCGAGAATTATCTCCATGTTTTTCTTAATATCTTACGGGTCGCTGTGTCTGATTTCCTTTCTTAATCATTTCGGCGCGCCGCCCTCGTACAGACCCCGTTTTAAATCCAAATGGTATCTATCCTTAGGCGGATTTGTGCTTTCGGTATGGGCGATGTTTATGATTGACCCGCTATACACCATTCTGGCATACATCATTATTGTTGTGCTGTATCTGGTTGTCGAAAATTACAACAAAGACCAGAAAGGACTCGTGAACATCTTTAAAGGTTCTATTTTTCAATTAAACAGACGGTTGCAGGTATATATGCAGAAAAACCATTCGGGGCTGGACGACGAAGAATGGCGGCCTGCGGCAATCTGTATTTCCCAAAACTCATTTGAACGCGAAAAAGTGCTGGAATTGATGAAATGGATCAGTCATAAACACGGGTTTGGAACTTATTTCCACTATATTGAAGGATATTACAATAAACAGACCTGTCTGGAATCTCAAAAAATACTTGCCCAGCTTATTGCCCAGAGAGAACGGGGAAATGCTCTTTATATCGATACAATGATTTCACCGTCATATACATCGGCTATTGCTCAGATTATACAGTCGCCCTCGATTTCCGGAATGGAAAACAATATGGTGATATTCGAGTATGACAAAAACAGGAACAACGAACTCGAACGGATATTAAGCAATATAGATCTGGTGAAATCCGGTGATTTCGACATCTGTATTCTGGGAACTTCAAACTCTCCGATCAGATACAGAAATGGAATTCATGTATGGATTATGTCTGTAGATGAAAAAAATACCAACCTGATGATACTGTTGGGATACATTATTCTTTCGCATCCCGACTGGAGTAAAAGCTATATCAAAATACTCAATATCAGTCCGGCGGGAAAAGAAGAAGAAACAAAAAAAGATCTGGAAGAGCGGATTGCAGCGGGAAGACTGCCCATTACATTGACGAATATCGAAATAGTTACATTTGTCGAAAATCAGTCAATAAACGAAATCGTAATGAAACACTCCAAATATGCAGGATTAACGATAGTCGGATTCGGGGAAGAAATCATCAGACACAATCCCGTCACTTTCTTTGACAGTTTCAGCGAAACAGGCGACACTCTGTTTGTAAACGCTTCGACATCAAGAAACATTAATTAGAATGGAGAAATAATAACAGAAATATCGAACGTATTTAAAAATTATTAATATATTTGTGCTTTTTAATTATAAGTAGAACTTTATGATTTACTCATTTATAACAGGAATAAAGAACAACAGGGGGTTCATGAGGGAATATCATCTTCCTTCGGAGTATTCGCTGTATGATTTTAAGAGATTTATCGTATCCGAACTGGGTTTTGACGATTCTCAGCAAAGCGTATTTTTTATGCTGGATAAAAACGAAAGAAAAATAGAAAGCTATTCCCTGTTTGACATGGACACGGTTACACTGGAAGATTTGAAAAACAGGGGAATGAAAATACTGCTCTATACTTTCGATATGTTCAACGACCGTTCTCTGCATATCGAATTTCAGGGAGAAGTCGAAGCTCTGCCGAGGATTAACTATCCGCTTGTTGCTCAAAGCAAGGGCGATGCACCCGGACAGTTTTTTGAGAAAATCGAAGATGATGAACTCGACGAAAAAATGCCGCTCTATGACGACGATGACTACGACGAAGAAGAATTGTACGACGATTACAGCGACTGAAATGAATGATTTTGCCGCCATAGATTTCGAAACCGCCAACGAATGGCGTTCGAGCGTTTGCAGCGTGGGCGTAGTGATTGTCCGCGACGGACAGATAGCAGAAACCGTTTACCGGCTGATATGTCCCAGTCCAAATTACTATTCGTGGTTTTGCAGTGCGGTACATGGCATGTCATTTCGCGATACTGAAAACGCCGACAGTTTCCCCGCCGTATGGGCAGAGATAGCGCCGAAAATTGCCGGACTTCCGTTAGTCGCTCACAACAGCCCGTTCGATGAAAGCTGTTTGCGGGCAGCACACAAAGCCTGTAACATGAAATATGCAGGTTACACGTTTTATTGCACTTACAGGGCTGCAAAGAAGGTATTCGGCAAAACTTTGCCCAATCACAGACTCCACACTGTTGCAAAGCATTGCGGATATAACCTGAAAAACCACCACAACGCCCTGGCAGACGCAGAGGCATGCGCATGGATCGCAATGAAAATAATTTAAGAAAATCATTTTTAAAATTTTTAAATAAAACAGATATTATGAAAAGAACGTTTGTATCAATCACTTTATTATTCTTTCTTTCGTGCAGCATCCTTTCGGCACAGAAAGAAAATTTGTTAAGCAGTAAATATTCTGCAGCGGAATTGCGGCAGATGATCATTCCGCAAGCCGCCTGGACACCTTTTCCACGTCTTGCCGACCGCGAAGGATGGGCGAAAGCAGATAAAAACATGTTACAGGCATGTATCAAATCAGCCGAATCGTCAATTGGTTATGACTGGCCGACTATCCCCGCCACTTTATCGCTTCTGTATGTCCGCACAGGTAACAGAAGCCAGTACGGGTCTGTCAGTTCCAAAAAACGGAATGTACTTGCGACCATGATTATTGCCGAAGTTGCTGAAAACAAAGGCCGTTTCATTGACCCGATTATTAACGGGATATGGTCTATCTGTGAAGAATCGTGGTGGGGAGCATCCGCCCATTTGCCCAGAGATAAAGAATATGCCGGTTTAATGGATGTATCCAAACCGTTTGTCGATCTGTTTGCGGCCGAGACGGGAAAAGTCCTTGCATGGGCAGACTATTTTCTGGGCGACAGGCTCGACGCCGTATCTCCGCAAATTCGCAAACGGATATACAACGAAATTACGTACCGTTTACTTGACCCTTTCATGAAGCAGGATCACTGGTGGACAGGTAAAAACGGCTCTATTCCCAACAACTGGAATCCGTGGATTTGCTCCAATCTGCTGAATATAGCATTATTAATCGAAAAAGACGAACAGAAACGCGTCGGTATTGTTGCCGAAATACTGGCTGTGCTGGACAACTTTTTCAACCCCTATCCGCAGGACGGCGGCTGCGACGAAGGCCCGAACTACTGGAACGCCGCAGGAGCTGCACTGTACGACAATATTGTCCTCCTGAACCTCGCAAGTAAGGGCGCATTCCGCTATGTATACGAAAATGAGAAATTCAGAAATATGGGACGCTATATCTATAAGGCACAGATAAGCGAATCTTACGCGCTGAATTTTGCCGACGCTTCTCCCCAGATCGGTGTGGTTCCGGATATGGTTTACTGCTTCGGAAAGGATATCGGCGACCGGGATATGATGGATTTCGGAGCTTTTTATTACAAACCGAATGTCGCCGCTTCGGCCGGAATACGGAGTTTGCGCGCCCTGTTCATGCAGGACGAACTCCAGAATGCAGCTAAACGGCTTCCACTGCCTCAGGATGTATGGCTTCCCGATTTGCAGGTAGCAGCTGCACGTGACCGGCAGGGAACAACCGAAGGTTTTTATCTCGCAGCCAAAGGAGGTCACAATAACGAAAGCCATAATCATAACGATATAGGGAATTATGTTGTATTTTACGACGGACAGCCTTTGCTGATCGATGTGGGATCGGGTTCATACACTGCCAGAACGTTCTCTTCCAAACGTTATGACATCTGGTTCAACCGTTCGGATTTCCACAATCTTCCCACTGTCAATGGTAAGGCGCAACAGTCCGGACGCAGGTTCGTAGCTGCCGGTGTAAGTTACCGTGCAGGGAAATCGTCGGTCGTCTTTTCACTGGACATTGCGAAAGCCTATCCCAAAGAAGCTGCGATAAACAGCTGGAAACGGACTGTGACGCTTAATCGCGGGAAAAGTGTCACAATCAAAGACGTCGCCGATTTGCAGAAAGCCGACACCCTCACCCAGCATATCATGACCTGTTATCCCTCAGAAGTAACACAGCCCGGCAAACTTGTCATTCATTATCAGTCAAAAGACGGGAACAGTACGGATTTCGTCATCACATACAACCCCAGGCAAATGAAAGCGGAAGTGGAAAAAGTAACTCTCTCAACCGAAGAGGATAAAGGAGTACAAAGCAAATGGGGTGACAGAATTTACAGAATCAATTTCAACGTGATTGCTCCCAAACTCAAGGATACGTATATGTTTGAGATAAAAAAGAAACAGTAATCATTCGCAGGATGACACAAAGAACGATGAACGATGAACGATGAAGGGCTGACTTAATAGGGTAATGAGATTTATATCACATTTCCAGGCTACTGAGGTTGTTTTGTTTTGAAAATTAGGTGTAAATGAGGTTGTTTACAAAAAGCGTCATTGTAAGGAACCGACCTGCCAACCGCGGAAACCGTCGTACCCGTCATGCCGGAAAAAGCCGTGTTCGACAGAATAGATGAATTTACAGGACATTTAGACTCTTTCTACAAAGACGTCAATCAAAACGTCAGGGAAATTATCCTGTCGGTAAAACGCTGGAACAATGCCGATTTTAATCTGGAAACCGAAATCGACGGCGAAGAACTCACCACTCACATCAACAGGTGGATGC